>CAZTDC010000060.1:0-12600 GCA_964612165.1 uncultured Salinivenus sp. | reverse complement strand
ACGTGGACGGGCGGCGGCAGACGAACCGCATCTTCCTGGCCGCGCCCCTCAGCGAGGACGAGATCCTCGACTACTTCGGCGACCAGATCGAGCCCACGACGGAGGTGGGCTGGGACCCCGACGCCCAGCGCGTCCGCGCCCGGCACCGGGACGAGCTCGGGGCCCTCGTCCTCAAGGACGGTCCGATCCAGGACCCCGATCCCACGGCGATGGCCGAAGGACTGGCCGAGGGCGTGCGCGAGGAAGGGCTCGACGTGCTCCCCTGGACCGACCACGCCCGCCAGCTCCAGCACCGCATTCAGTTCCTGCACCACCACCTCGGCGGCGACTGGCCCGACGTGAGCGACGAGGCCCTGCTCGACACGCTGGAGGACTGGCTCCTGCCGCACCTCTACGGCCTGAAGCGAATTGATGACCTCCGGCAGCTCAATCTGCCGCAGATCCTGCGCGACCGCCTCGACTACGATCAGCGTGATAAGCTGGAGTCATGGGCGCCCACCCACGTCCCCGTCCCCAGCGGCTACGACCGCCCCATTGACTACTCCGACCCCGAGGATCCCGTCCTCGCGGTGCGGCTGCAGGAGCTCTTCGGCCTGACCGAGACGCCGCGCATTGCCGGCGGTCACGTCCCGCTCACGCTCCACCTCCTCTCGCCCGCCCAGCGCCCCGTCCAGATCACGCAGGACCTGGAGGGCTTCTGGCGGGACACGTACCACGAGGTGCGGAAGGACATGCGCGGCCGCTACCCGAAGCACTACTGGCCGGAGGACCCGATCAACGCCCCCGCCACCCACACCACGAAGGCGCAGATGGAGGCGGATGCATAGCGTCTCCCTGTGACGTCCGCTCACGCTTCCGGACTGGAAAGCGAAACTGAAAACGGCCCCTTTGGTACTGGCGACGAGTTGAAGCGGAGAAGGGCAACAAAAAACCCCCGCTCGTTCACCCTCCCGGGTGTGTAAGCGAGGGAAACCACCTCGTCAGGCGGTGTGGAGCCACTGGGATTCGAACCCAGGACCTCTGGAGTGCGATTCCAGCGCTCTACCAGCTGAGCTATGGCCCCGGTGTGGTGTACACAAAGCAAAATGCTCTGTGGCTTTCCAAAATGTCATCCGGTGCAACGGCCCCGTTCTGCCCCCTGTTCCACGATGCTCGGAACCCGTGCCCCTCCCCCTCGGCCGCTAAGCGTGAGAACCGCGAAAAGATCCAGCGCGAGTGTCGTGACGAGCCTGTAAGAAGCCCGTTCTGCCCGGCACGCGCCCACAAATGTATCGTAGACCAACTCACGTTAACACATAGAAACAGCTTCATCTCTGCCGTGAGTCACAACGATCTCCCAACGAAAACGTGTGCGGTCTGCAACCGCGAGTTCGAGTGGCGAAAGAAGTGGGAAGACGACTGGGAGAACGTCAAGTATTGCAGCGAGCGCTGCCGCCGCAACAAAGACCGTGACCACGTTCCTTGGGCAAGGGACACCTGATCCGAAGAGAGACGAAAGGACGAGCGCCTTCGGGACTGATCCGGGAATCGGATTGCGAATCCGCTCGCCTGCGGTCTCCCATTCAGAGCAGTCGGATTGAGGGCGGTCGAGGAAAAGGGTCTGCCCTCAGGTTACGACCTCGGCCGGCGTACGGGCGTCGAAGGTCTCCGGGTCGGGCACGACGGTGTCGAGCACGCGGGCCGAAGAGAGCACCCCCGGCATCCCGGCGCCCGGATGCGTCCCGGCACCGGCAAAGTACAGATGCTCTACGTCCTCGCTCTCGTTGTGCGGGCGGAACCAAGCGCTCTGCGTGAGCTTCGGCTCCACACTGAACGCCGCCCCCTTGAGCGACTTGTAGTCGTCGAGAAATTCCTGCGGCGTCAGCATGCGCGAGGTGACGAGGTGGTCCCCCAGGTCGGGCAGCGCCGTCTCGGCCAAGTAGTCCTCGACGGCCTGCCGGTAGGGCTCGGCCTGTTCGCGCCAGTCGACGCCGCTCTCCAGGTGCGGCACCGGCGAGAGCACGTAGAAGGCGTCGTGCCCGTCGGGGGCCATCGACGGATCCGTCTTCGTGGGGCGGTGCAGGTAGAGGCTGAAGTCATCGGCGAGGTCTTTGCGGTCGAAGATGTCGTCGAGCAGGCCCTTGTAGCGAGGCCCCAGCAAGATGGTGTGGTGCTCCACGTCGTCGTAGACCCGGTCCGTGCCGAAGTACCACACGAACAGGCTCATCGAGTAGTCCATGTTCTCGACCCTGCGGTCCGTCCAGGTCGTCCGGTGCTCGGGCGCAACGAGTTCGCTGTAGGTCCAGCCCACGTCGGCGTTCGAGACGACGAGGTCGGCGGGAATGGTTTCGCCGGTCTCAAGCTGCACCCCAGACGCCCGGCCATTGTCGACCATAATCTCGTCCACCTCCACGCCGTAGCGCTGCGTGCCGCCGAGGTCGTCGATGAGGTCGGACAGGCCCTGCACGAGCGCGCCGGTGCCGCCCATCGCGTACCACACGCCCCACTTGCGCTCCAGGTGCGCGATGAGCGTGTAGATGGACGTGGTGCTGAACGGATTCCCGCCCACGAGGAGGGGGTGGAAGGACAGCACCTTCCGGATCTTCGGGTGCGAGATGTACTTCGACACGAGGCCGTGCACCGTGCGATGGCTCTCCAGCTTCATCATCGCCGGCACGATGCGGAGCATGTCGGAGAGGTTCTGGAACGGCACGTGGCCCAGCTCCTCAAATCCGACCTCGAAGATTTCTTCGCTCTTCTCCAGGAAGCGCTCGTAGCCCGCCACGTCTTCCTCTGAGAAGCGGGCGATTTCCTGTTTCATTTCCTCCGTGTCGCCGGTGTAGTTGAAGGCGGTGCCGTCGTTGAAGCGGATGCGGTAGAACGGATCGACCGGGACGAGCTCCACGTCGTCCGCTCGGTCGCGCCCGCAGAGCTGCCAGAGCTCGTCGAACAGGAAGGGGGCGGTGACCACCGTGGGCCCGGCGTCGAACGTGAAGCCGTCCTGTTCAAACACGCGGGCCCGGCCGCCGGGCTGGTCGAGGCGTTCGACAAGAGTCACGCGGAAGCCGCGGGCGCCGAGCCGGATGGCGGAGGCAAGCCCGCCGAAGCCAGCACCGATAACCACGGCGTGGGGAGCGTCGGGCGCCGTCGGGACGGGCTCGGTGCGGGTGTTGAGGGTCGCGTCGTCGCGGTGGGCGAGGCTGGTGAGCCAACTCATGCGGTTCGGGGCGGTAGCGAGAGAAGAAACGTGAAGTTCCTAACGATGTGGGCGGGACGGCGTTCGGGACATCTCTGCACAGTCTGGTTACGTGTGCCCCCGTTGGCTGTGGATTGCAGACGGGTCCCTAGCAGGGTCCCTCTTCAGTGAGCGGCGTTTGAGGATTCGAGATTGGAATCGTACCCTTGCTTTGGATCGACAACTTGGGAATCGACACGACCCTCTCTCGCACCATGGAGTCCTGGCTTCGATGGGCCCGTCGCATTGATCGGTTCAGTGAACGCTCGGGCTGGGTGTTGTACTGGCTCACGCTGGGGATGGTGGGCGTGGGGGCCTTCAACGCCATCGCTCGGTACCTCGACAAGTATACAGGACTCGGGTTAAGCTCCAATCTGTGGATCGAGCTCCAGTGGTATCTCTTCAGCATTGTCTTTCTCCTCGGCGCCGCCTACACGTTGAAGTACGATGATCACGTGCGGGTGGACGTGCTCTACAGCCAGCTCTCGCGTCAGGGCAAAGCCTGGGTGAATGTGTTGGGCACCGCTCTTTTGCTCATTCCGTTCTGTAGTCTGGTGCTGTGGCACTCGATTCCGTTCGTAACCAACTCCTGGGCCATTCTGGAGGGCTCGCCCGACCCAGGTGGCCTGCCGCGTTACCCGATCAAGACGGTCATTCCCCTGGCGCTCTTGCTCGTGATGCTGCAGGGCGTGTCCCTGATGATTCGAGAGGTGGCCGTCTTGCAGGGATTTGAGGTTGAGGAAGAGGCCCCCGACGAAGAATCGCGGCCGCGAATGGGATGATGGTTGAAGCGGTTCGCCGCGAGGAGGGCGTGTCGGGTCGTACTCTCTCGAACAGTTGACACCAGTGCACTGAACATGAGTGTCGAGATTCTTGCCCCGCTCATGTTTGCCGGGGCGCTCGCGCTGATCTTTTCCGGGTATCCCGTGGCCTTTTCGCTTGGGGGAACGGCGCTTCTGTTTGCCGGGATCGGCGTAGAGGTCGGGGTGCTGAACTGGACGCTGCTTCAGGCGCTGCCGTCCCGCATCTTCGGGATCATGTCGAACTTCATCCTCCTGGCCGTGCCCTTCTTCATCTTCATGGGCACGATGCTGGAAAAGTCGCGACTGGCGGAGGACCTGCTCACCACCATCGGACAGCTGTTTGGGGCGGTGCGGGGCGGATTGGCCATCGCCGTGGTGTTCGTGGGGGCGCTGTTGGCGGCCGCGACAGGGGTCGTGGGTGCCTCCGTCGTGGCGATGGGGCTCATCTCGATGCCCGTCATGCTCCGGTATGGATACTCAGGCGAGCTGTCGTCCGGCGTGATCACGGCCTCGGGCACGCTCGGCCAGATCATTCCGCCGAGCATCGTGCTCATCGTACTGGCCGACCAACTCGGCATCAGTGTCGGCGATCTCTTCATCGGGGCGCTCGTGCCGGGCGTGGCGCTGGCGTCCCTGTACGCCCTCTACGCCGGCGGGGTGGCTCTCTTCCGGCCCGAAAGTGCGCCGGCCCTCCCCGAAGAGGCCCGCGACATCCCCCCCGCTCAGCTTCTGAAGCGGGTGTTGCTCGTCATGCTTCCGCCGCTCCTGCTCATCGTCCTGGTGCTCGGCAGCATTTTCCAAGGAATTGCGACGCCGACCGAGGCCGGTGCGCTCGGGGCCGTGGGGGCCATCGCCCTTGCGGCCGCCAACGGGCGCCTCTCGATGACGGCCCTGCGCGAGACGATGGACGAAACGATGCGCCTCACCTCGATGGTCATGTTTCTGCTCGTGGGGTCGACGGCCTTCTCGCTGGTGTTTCGGGGGCTGGGGGGCGACTTCTGGATCGAGAGCCTCCTCACCAACCTTCCCGGCGGCGTCATTGGCTTCCTGATCGTGGCCAACCTCACGATTTTCCTGCTGGGCTTCTTCATCGACTTCTTCGAGATTGCGTTCATCATCATTCCGCTCCTGAAGGGACCGGCGGCGCAGTTGCTTCCGCCCGACTTTGGGGCCACGGCCAGTGCGGCGCTCGTCTGGTTCGGCGTCATGGTGGGCATGAATCTGCAAACCTCCTTCCTGACGCCGCCCTTCGGATTTGCGCTCTTCTACCTCCGAGGCGTAGCCCCCGACGAGGTCTCCACAATGCAGATCTACCGGGGTGCTGTGCCCTTCATTCTGATCCAGGTGGCCGGGCTCGTTCTCATGATGCTCTATCCGGAGATGGTGACGTGGGCCCTGTAGGGACGGAGAGCCGAGACGTGTCTACGTCTGGACAAGGAGGCGCCAGAGGAAGAGGAGGGGAAGGTCGTACTGTGTCACGACGAGGATGGCCCCAAGAAGCAGAACGGTGAGGGGACTGATCACGGCGAGGCCGATCACGCTGGGGAGGGGCACGTTGGTCACGCTTCGGTAGTCCCGGAGCACCCGCACTGTGACAGCGATGATGCCGCCGGCGCCGCCCCCAAGCACGAGAATACCCAGGACGAGCGGGGGGATCGAAGACCGGGTGGAAACCACGAGGGCCACGATCAGGGCGATCAAGACCGGCCAGCACGGCCACGTCACCAGCATGAGACCCTGGGCCATAGAGAGCGGGATTTCCTGACGCGCCACCAGGATGAGCCCCAGCATCCAACCGACAACCAGGAGCAGGGTCCCCCCTCCCACGAGAAGTCCGGCGAGCCCCGGCTGGGCAAGGCCGGCGGCAAGCGGGGGGCGCAGGGAGGCGGGAAGAGCAGCGACCACGTGCCCCGTCGGTGCGGCAGCGGAAGCGATTCGAGACAGGAGAACGACAATGAGACCGAATGCTATGGTCGCAGAAAGAAGAAGAACGGTGTTTATGATCGGTCCCACGTCCCGTCCCTCCTGGACGGCGTCTCGATAGAAGCCATGCGCGGCAAAGTACCGGAAGGCAGTTTGACGAAAGAAGGGACTCTGGGCGTAGAGGCCCGCGAGAAGGGCGATGAGGCCCCAGCCGAGGAGAATGAGGTAGGGCACGGGCGACGGAGCCGTGCCCGACGGAAAGGCGAAGACGTGTTGCGTGTCGGTGTACACGCCCTCAACCACGTCGGCAGCGGGGCGGGGCGTGCCGGTAGGGTCGTACAGGCCGTAGTGGCGGATCGGCAGGGGGGCGGTGCGGTCCTGCCAGCGGTACACGAAGAGGGCCGCCGGACGTGAGGACCCAGCGTCGAGGAGCTGCGAGAATGCGCGTTCGAGGTAGCGGGCCTGTCGCTCGGGTGAATGGGGGACGCGAAGCCCCGATTCGGCGTCGGGATGTACCCACGTTCCAAGAGCACCGATCCCGATCCGGGTCGTGTCTGTCGTCCAGGTTCGCCAGCGTGCAACGGGATCGGGGCGGCCGCGCGTGCCGAGTAGAGTGAGGTCGACGGCGTCCGGGCACTGGTCCTCGGCGGCCGGAAACGGGGTTACGTAGTAGGTGCGCAGAGAGGCGGACGCGTTGTGGAGGCGGGTGGTCCACTCCGCAAGGACCGAGCAGGCGGCGGGCACGGTCGTGTCGGCGTAGCGGGCCAGGCCCACGTACTGCACGGAGGTGTGCCGCCGGGCCCGGGTCCGGAGTCGGTCGAGCGTGGGCTGGGCCTGTCGAAGCGAGTCGCGAAGGGCAGGGGCCGAGACGTACGCGACCGGGAGATCGACGAAGAGGCGGAGGCCGAGCGAATCGGCACGGGCGAAGAGCGTGTCGGCGGACGGGAGTCTCGTGAGCCGCACGGCTTTGGCCCCGGCGGCGTGGATGCGGTTCAGCGTGCGGAGGGCGGGCCCGGAGGCGTCCGGGGGCGCCCAGACGACGCCGAGGGAAATGGAGTCCGAGGCGGCCGACACCGAGTCTTTGACGGCTTCCGACGACGTGTCCGGAACGGCGGTCGACGGTTGTGCGTCCGTCGAGAGCAGGGGCATTGCTGCCACGCAGAGCCCAACTGCGAGGAAAACCAGTTTGAACCGGAAGGCCATCTGTGCTGAGCGAGAGGACGATCGAGAACGAGACGAAAAAGGTACGTCAGCCAAACGATTTCAACCTAGACAGAGGAGCATTCAAATGCAGAGACGTGCCCTTTGAATTGAATAGAGTATGATTGACGAAAAATTCTACATTCATTACCCTCCACACTAACCGACTTTAGGTCGTTCTTTCGTTCGTCCTAAACGAAGGGGAGACCTTGCTGGTCTCCGTTCTTCTCGCTCTTCTCTTTGAAAAGTACTCTCCACGTGCTCATGAAACGGCTTTTTCTCTTTTCTGCTGTACTCCTCTTGGGGATGGGAGTGGTCTCTACACAGACATCAAAAGCGCAGGTAAGCTTTGGACCGCGTCTCGGCGTTCCGCTTGGGGACCTTGATGGGGCAGATCTCTATGTTGGCGCAGATGCTCGATTTAACACGCCCGCGCTCCCGGTTGTCCCCAATGCCTCCTTTGATTATTACCTTACGGGCGCAGACAACTTTTCGGTAATCACGGTCGACCTGAACGCCCTGTATCCGTTCGAAGGGAGCGGAATGTCCTTCCTTCCGTACGGTGGAGCTGGACTCGGAATTACTCGGTCTTCATCTGAGTTTACGGATCCTGTCAGCGGAAATACCAGGACGAGTAGTGATACGGAGGTCGGGATCAATCTCATCGGGGGACTTCAGTTTCAAACGGGATCCTTAAAGCCGTTTGCACAGCTCAACTTCACGGTTGGCGGCGACGTAACCCGTTTCGGGCTTACAGGTGGACTGCTCTTCGGAATCTAATCGGGAACGGAGTTCTCTCTCCTTTTGCACCCGCTGCCCCGAGAGGGGCGGCGGGTTTTTTATTTGCGGAGCCCGTTCAGGCAGCGCACGGAGGAGGTCGAAGGGAGTGTGAGCGGGTGGTCCGGCTTCTAGATGTGCGCCTGTGGAGTAGAGAAGGGGAAACCAGAAGCTGGCCGTCTGCACCTCGCTAATCGGTACATACGGTTACGGATAGAGAGAGGACTCGGGATAGGTGGGAAATGTACCTCTGTTGGAATCAGGATGCGTTCCTCCCAATCAAATGGCGCCTCGGGTGCGAAGGGGGAGCGGGGGAGGCCGCGGTCCCATTCAGTGGCCGATTGACCTGCGTCGACAAACGGAGGGTCGACTTCGGTCGAGCGTTTCAAGATCGACCTGTTCAAGCGCCGCATCGCTATCTGTGATCCCTCGTTTTCCCCGTTTGCAACCTATACAAAAACATGAATCGAGTTTCTACACTCCTGGTCACGCTTCTCCTCATGATGGGGATTGCCATTGCTCCTGCAGCAAAGGCACAAACAGACGTCCTGGTTGGTCCTCGACTTGGCCTTCCGCTTGGAGACATGTCCGATCTTGAGGCCACCCTATTCATCGGTGCAGGCGCTCGGATTGTGACAGGGTCCCTTCCCGTCGTGCTGAATCCATCGTTTGACTTTTATCTCTTCGACAGTCCCGAAGGGGCCGACCAAACTGGATTTGCGATTGATCTGAATGCGCTCTACGATTTCGAAATCGAAAATGAAGTCTTTAAGCCCTACGCCGGGGGTGGAATCGGCATCACGCGGTATTCGGCCTCGTTCCGAAGCTCGGACTTTGGTGGATTCGGTTTTAGCAGCGGAACGACGGAGGTCGGGCTCAATCTCGTCGGGGGGGCTCGCTTTATGCTCGACTCTGTGTCGCCCTTCGTACAGCTGAACGCGACTGTTGGTGGAGACATTAGCCGACTCGGGCTCGCTGGAGGGGTCTTCTTCAGCTTCTGACCTCGGACTCTCGGAGCCCCGCTTCCAAGAGGCGGTTCGTGCCCGCCGTTCCGTTGTGGAGCGGCGGGTTTTATTGTTGCGTTCAGTCCTCGTTTTCGGCGGGAATGAGATGGGCGATGGTGGCGCCCCACCCGCTTGCGTCCGTCGCCTTGTGATGGTCCGTAACGAGTGGATGGTCGTCGAGGATGCTGCGCACCTGCCGGCGGAGCGTGCCGGTGCCTTTGCCGTGAATGATGCGCACCTCCGTCAGCCCCTCCTCGTGGCAGGCGCGCAGGTATTCGGGCACCAGGCTGCCTACGTCGGACGGGTCGAAGACGTGGAGGTCCAGCTCGCCGTCAATGGGGTATTCTTTCATTGGGAAGACAGGGATGGGCGAGTATGCACTGCAATACCGACGAGCCGAGCGCATAGAACTGCGCTGCGCGGAGAATCCACAGGGCCGCACGGCAACAAAACAGAAATGGGCCCAGCCTGCAGCCCGCAGGACTGAGCCCGTTTCTCGTTCGTACGCCGAGACGCTGGCCTATCGGTGTGCGTCCTTGTCTCTGCTGCGCAGCTTGGATTTGTACTTCTCCAGTTGGCGACGCAGGTGATCGACGCACAGGTTGATGGCTTCCTCATGCGTGCTCGCGCTGTCCTCGGCTGAGAGCTTTTTCTGGTATACGTTGATGTTGATTTCGGCCGTCTTGTTTTCGGCCGGCGAGTTGTCCTCCCCAAGAATGACGTGGGCGTCGATGATGTTGTCGAAAAACTGTTCGAGTTTGCCCGTTCGCTCCTCCGCGTATTGGCGCACCCGATCGCTTACGTCAACGTGGCGGGTTGTTATCTGGGTCTGGAAAGCCATAAGTGTGTCCGAGTTGGTTAGGAGTGATAAGGGTGCGAGAAAGCGGTTCCGCGAGGTGCGGATCTTCTCTCATTCCCATTCGCGGTCAGATGTTTCGAAACGGTAACCCGGTGGACGGGGGCACGTGTCCCGCTCAAATCAATTGGGCACGCGCTTCGGAGGGGGACTGCCGCGACGATGCCACAAAGGGGATACGGCAGTCCGGAGGCTGAATCAAGAGGAGGCGTTTGCCGGGAGCACGGCGTCGAGGTACTCGTCCTCCCGGGTCCGCATGGCCTGCTGGCCGGTCTCAGTGGCGTCGTCGTAGCCGAGGAGGTGAAGCACGCCGTGGACAACGTAGCGGTAGGCCTCGCGCTCGAAAGTCGTACCGAACTCTTCGTGGCGCTCATCGGCCGTATCGAGATCCACGTACACCTCTCCTTCCACGGGAGTGGGCTCCCTCTCGTCGTCCTCCCCACGCAGGGAAAACGAAAGCACGTCGGTGTTGTAGTCGTGGTCAAGGTAGCTCTGGTTGAGTCGCCGCACGGTGTCGTGGTCGGAGAGGACGATGCTCACGTGCACCAGTGTTGCACCCTCCTCCTCCACGACGTGGCGGACGAGCCGGTCGAGTGTGTCCTCGTCCAGGCCGAGGGAGGGATGATCGTGCTCGATCGAGAGGGCCTCAGGATATGCGTGCTCCACAACGTAAACGAAAACGTAACTGGAAAGAAAGAATATCCGTCGACCGAAGGGGACCTTCCTCTACGCGTCTAGGCACCTGTGCTTCGTGGCAGCGGAGGGCCATAAGACGCCGCTCTATCAACTCGTCGGCGAGGGATCCACTTCGGCCGTTGGATCGAGGTCGGAGGGGGCAATGTCGGACGCCGATTCGTCGGCCGCGGCCTCCTCATCGATTTCGACGACGTTTGACGCGTGCAGTCCCTTCGGACCTTCGTTCATCTCGAACTTTACGTCTTGGCCGGTTTTGAGCGTTTTGAAATCATCGTCCGACGTGATGTCGGAGTAGTGGACGAACACGTCTTCCCCGTCGTCCGGATGATTAATGAATCCGTATCCTTTCTTGGCGTCGAACCACTTAACCGTACTTTGTTGCATGATGTGAAGAGAGAGGGTCTGCTCGTTCAGAAGTGTTCGTGTTCGTGCAGATCCGTGTTGGAGACCTGTCCAATGGGGATCGAACGATGGAAGTCGGCGATGCAGACGTGTACGTCGCGCATGCATTATCTCCTGATCCCTGCATCAGACGATCGACGGAGCACGAAATGCATGATTCGGGTAGCCGAAATATAGATTGACGTGAAGGCGCTGTCAAGTGCGTGGAGGAAGGAGACGCCCGTCCATGGTCGGTTGCTCTCGAAGACGATGTGAGACCGCTCCCATTCAACCTCGAAGAAGAAGGCGGCAAGAATGAGCGATTTAAGAAGTGACGCCCGTACGTCCGCTCCACGGCTGAACGCCAACTGCCGACGGAAGAGAAAGCGCACTCGCACAGAGGAAGATGATCGGCCCGCGCGACCGTCACTGCTTCGATCAGGAACTTCATCCTGATCGCCAATTCCGCAGGACAAGCCCCTTCGAGGGGCCGAAGGGCGCCCCGAAATGAAGGCACGCCCAGCCGGCTCAGTTATTCGGGGAACCGCCGCTTGGGGAGGAGGGAGCAGAAGGACTGCTTCCGTCCATTCCTCCCGGAAGCGCGGGCTGTGCATCGCCCCCCGACGTGTCGCTGTCCAGGCCGTATGCCCGTCGAATCCGTGCCGGGACGTTATACGGGGCATCGGCAAGCAGAGCATCCAGCTTCGTGTCAAACGTGTTCAAGGCCTCGGTTCGGCCGGCATCCCGGAGGCCTTTTCGGACGCGGCCGGCGAAGAGCAAGGCTCGACTAAACTGCCGCCGCGAGCTTGCCGTCCGGACCTCGTCAAACACCACCGGTTGCGCTTCTTTCAGCACCTCGGCCAGTTTTTCGGTGTCCCCGATGGACCGGTAGGCGCGGGCGGTGAACATCAGGGTTTGCACATCACCCGGGATGGTGGAGAAGGGAACCGACGCCGTGAAGTCGTCCAGCAACTGTTGGCCCCGCTCCGTTTCGCCCTTGCGGGCGAGCTGCTCGGCGGCGTGGGAGAAGTGAAGCCGATATCCGTCGACCATCCGACGCGCATTCTCGTTGTAGTAGGCGGTCGAGTCGGCCAGGTTCGTGAACCGGAACTTCGCCATTCTATCGTCGGTGAGGCCGGGGACAACACGCCCCAGCGGCTGGCTATGCTTGATGGGCAAGACCCGGTACGCCTGCCCCTCAAGCTGGAAGTAGTCCTGGAGATTGAGTTGGCCGGAGCGCGCCACGGTGACGGCGAAGTAGATGGGCCGTTTCCACTCGTTCTCGGCGTTTGTTCGAATCATGTTGTACACCGTCATGTCGGCGACCTGGAGGAGCCGCTGATCCTTCCCCATCGAGCGCCCCTTGAGTTTCCAGGTCATCGGGCTCTCAAGCATGCTCGTATCCTGATCGGTTCCCGGCAGGTAGGGTTGCAGCCGCGATTGAAGAGCATTCGTCTGGACGGGGAGCTTCACGGTTCGAGGCTTCCACCGCATCGGGCGAGCGTCTTCAATCCGATCCTGAGGCATCGAGATCGGAAGGGGGGCGGACTCATAGGTTTTGTGGTCCTTGAGCTGCCGAATGTACCAGGACGTATTCAGGAGCGACAGGTTTACCACCCTGACATCCGTGCGGAAGCCTTCGACCTCCTGCATGTACCAGAGCGGGTAGGTGTCGTTATCCCCGTTCGTGAAGAGGACGGCGTCCTCGGCGACGCTGCTCAGCATGTTGTGGGCGTAGTCCCGCGC
>CAZTDC010000059.1:0-12642 GCA_964612165.1 uncultured Salinivenus sp. | reverse complement strand
TCACCCGTATCTTTGAGGGCGAACCCTGGACCGACGCGAGCGGCCCCCTCGCCGCACCCGGCATCGACGTCGAGGCGGGCGACTACCTGATTGCCATCGACGGCACCGAGGTGACGGCGTCCGACAACCCGTACATGCCCCTCGAAGGCACGGCCGGGCAGCAGGTCATCCTGACCGTCAACGACGATCCGACTGCCGAAGGGGCGCGGGAGGTGACCGTCGTGCCCACGGCCAGCGAGGCCGAGCTCCGACGCATCGCGTGGATCAATCACAACCGTCGCGTGGTCGACTCGCTCTCGAACGGACGCCTCGGCTACGTCTATATCCCGGACACCGGCGGGGGCGGCTACGAGCATTTCACCCGCAACTACTTCTCACAGCAGGACAAGGACGGCATCATCATCGACGAGCGCTACAACGGCGGCGGCTCGGCGGCCGACCACATGGTCAACGTCATGAGCCGCCAGCTCCACGGCTACTTCAACAACCCCGTGGGCGACAAGACCCCCTTCACGTCTCCCGGCGCCGGCGTCTGGGGACCGAAGGTGATGCTCATCAACGAAATGGCCGGCTCGGGGGGCGACTACCTCCCCTACCTCTTCCGAAAGATGGACATCGGGCCGCTGGTGGGGACGCGCACCTGGGGCGGCCTGGTCGGCATCTGGGGGACGCCGTCGCTCATTGACGGCGGAACCATCACAGCGCCGCGCGGCGGCTTCTTCACGACCGACGGGGAGTGGGCCATCGAGAATGAGGGGGTTGCGCCGGACGTCGAGGTCGAGATGACACCGCGGCTCGTGGAGCAGGGCCGCGACCCCCAACTCGAACGAGCGGTAGAGGAGGGCCTGCGTCTTCTGGAAACGGAAAGCATCGAGTTGCGCGAGCAGCCGCCCGATCCGACCCGCGTGACGCGTCCGGGCGGCAACGAGTAGAACACCCGGCCCGTCCTCGTTCCTCTGTTCCTTCTTCCGGTTTGTAGAGGCTCGGCTTATGACTCGACCCCGACTCGTCCTCGCGCTGCTGCTCCTCGGACTAGCGGCGATGGGGTGCCGGCCGCGCGACCAGGAACAGGTGCCCCTCACCGTCGAGCACGTGCAGCCGGGTGCCCCCATCACCGTGGGCGTGCCGTTTCCGAAGGGCGAGTTGGCGTCTCCGGCCCACGTGCGCCTGCTGAATGCCGACGGCGAAGAAATTCCTGCCCAGGTCACCCCCGTCACGACGTGGGCGCCGGCCGACTCCAGCCTGAAGTGGATCTGGGTCTTTTTCTTCGCGGAGGAGAGCGACACGTACCAGCTCGAATACGGGCCGAATGTGGAGCGGACGCCCATCACGGGCGAGCGCATCCGGTTCGTCAACAACCAGCGCCCCTACGGCACCGCAAGCCTCTCGACCGGGCCGCTTCGTTTTGACGTCAACAAGGGCGAGGGCGGCGGCTTTCTAGACAACGTCGAGTTCGATGTAGAGGGGGACGGATTCGGGAGCGAGGACACGCTCGCGACGGAGCCGACGGGCCGCGGATCGTACCTCGACCTGCTCGATTCGGCGGGCATCGACTCCTCGCAGGCCACCGTCACGCAGACGTACCACGAGAAGGGCTCCGGCCCCCTCCACGCCATCCTGCGGGTCGAGGGAACATACCAGTACGAGCGCGACGACAACAACCCCTCGCCCTTCGTCACCCGCATCCACGCCTACGCCGGAAAGCCGTACCTCCGCGTCCTGCACACCGTCACCTACACCGGCGAGCCCGACCAGCACCCGCCGGTCGAGGGCCAGCACGCAAAGATCGCGACCAGCGCCGAGAACATTGTCGACGAGGAGGCCCTCACTGGCGACCCGCGATGGACCCAGCCCGAGGATCGGATTGCGGGCATGGGCCTCGGGCTCGACTACCGCCTGGAGGGGCCGCTTACCGTCCGGACGGCGTACCGGCAGGGTGACTGGTGGAATCCGGACTCGGCGCAAACCTACGAGCGCCAAGTCCCCGCCACCGACGAGCTGTCCGTCGTACAGACGGGCCCGGACTCCGCGTCTTTCCGGCGGGGTCCAAACTCGTCGGCGACCGAGCGGATCGACGGCTTTGCGGCCCGCATCACGGCGGACGGCACCGAGCAGGTCGGCGCGACGCGGGCGCCGGGCTGGATCACCGTGACGGGCGAGGAGCGCGGCGTGAGCGTGGGCGTGCGGCACTTCACCAAGGCTTACCCCAAGGAGCTCACGGTGGATGTGGCCGACCAGCAACTGCGAGCATACGCCTGGAGCGCGTCCGCACAACCGATGAACTTTGCCCGCGGATCGAGTGAGGAGGACGGCGGCATGGTGGACAACTTCGCCCAGGGCCTCACGAAGACGACCGAGGCGGTCTACCACTTTCACGATGCCGATGCCGACCCGGCTAAGGTGCAGCGCTCGCTCGACTACGTGCTCGACCCGTCCGTGGCCCACGCCCCGCCCTCCTGGTACGCCAAGAGCCGGGTCTACGGCCGCCTCGCCCCGCGGTCCGACGACTTCGCCGCCTTCGAGCGAGGCATGGACTACAAGTTTCAGTGGTGGCGCTTCAATCAGCAGTGGGAGCCCTGGTACGGCGCGTTCACCTACGGCGACGGCAAAAACTACTACTTCCGCAACCGGTGGTTCGAGTTTTCCAACAACGAACCCGCCCAGGACTACATGTGGTGGCAACAGTTCATGCGCACCGGGGAACGGGACTACGCCCTCACGGCGGAGGCCATGAGCCGCCACACGATGGACGTGGACAACACGCACTGGCCCGCTCACACCGACTACCGGGGCGACTCCAACTCGGCCCTGGACTGGTGGAACGCAAAGGAGGACCCGCCCGGCTCGCCCTATGTGGGCATGGGCCGTCGCCACGGCGATCAGCACTGGACGGCCATGCTCAGCGCCCACGTGTGGGTGCCGGGGTGGCTCGCGTCGTACTACCTGCAGGGCTACCACCGGGGCCTGGAGGTGGCCCGGAAGACGGGCGACTACTACCAGCGCCGCATCTTCGGACAACACGGGCTCACGGGCCGCCGCCTCTATCTCTCCGTCTGGAACCTCGTCGAGCTCTACGACGCCACCAAAGATCCGGACCTCCGTGAGGAGCTCGACGCCCGGGTCGACCAGATGCTCCGGCTGCAGGAGGAGCAGGGCGGCAATCTGATCATGGACCGGTACGGGTACACGCAGGTCTACGCCGCGCGGGGCCTCGGCAAATACTACCAGCTTACGGGCGACCCCGCCGTGCGCGACGCGCTGATCCGGCACGCCCGCTGGGTTCGCGACAACCCGCCCCGCAACCATGAGATGGAATCCTACCTCGCCAGCATCTCGACGCTGCTGATGGGCTACCAGCTCTCTGACGATCAATCCCTCTACCGAACCGCGTACGAGCGCGCCCAGGCCCTGAAGACCGATCCGCTCTCGCTTTCCTTCGAGGAGACTATCACGCAGGACACCCTCTTCAAGGCCCTTGAAGGCGTGAGCCACCTGCCGGTCTCCCGCGATTACCCCGACCGCCGCCCCATCTGGAGCGCGACGAACGGCCTCCGCATTTTCGGGTGGACGCACGCCTATAACGTCCCGCATCTCGTCCACTGGCTCGAAACGGAGGGCCCGCCGGCTGGCGCCGAGACGCCTTGAATGGAGAGTGTGGAACGGTTGGAAAGAACCTCCTCCCGACACTTTCCTCTCTCCCGACACTCTCCAGACTGCCCCCCCACGTGCTGATCTTCCACAGTCTGCACTACGCTCTTTCATGAACGTCGACCCCGAAACGCTTCGCCGCCGCCTCGGACTGGCCGGGGGCGCCGTCGTCTGCATCGGTCTGCTCCTCTTGTCGCCCCCCGAGGGCCTCGACCCATCGGCCTGGCGCACCGCCGCCGTCGGCCTCCTGATGGCCATCTGGTGGATCACCGAAGCCATCCCGATCGCGGCCACGGCACTCGTCCCGCTCGTCCTCTTCCCCCTGTTGGGCGTGACCGACATCGATGGGGCGGCAACCCCCTACGCCAATCCGCTCATTTTCCTCTTCATGGGCGGGTTCATCCTCGCACAGGCCATGCAGACCTGGCGCCTGCACCGCCGCATCGCACTCGGCATCGTGAAGTGGGTGGGCACGCGGCCCGCGTCCATCGTCATCGGCTTTATCCTGGCGTCGGCGTTTCTCAGCATGTGGGTCAGCAACACGGCCACGGCGCTCATGATGCTGCCCATCGGGGTCTCCATCCTCGACCTGGCCCAAGACCGGCTGGAAGCAGAGAACAAGGAATTGCCCCCACACTTCGCAATCGTTCTGGTCCTGTGCATCGCCTACGCCTGCAACGTCGGGGGAATGGGTACCCTCATCGGCACCCCGCCGAACGCGATCCTCGCGGGCTTCTTCTCCGAGTCCTACGGCGTGGAGGTGGGCTTCGCGCAGTGGATGATCGTGGGGCTGCCTCTGGTCGCGATTGCACTGCCACTGGTGTACGTCGTGCTCACGTGGGTCTACCCGATCGAACTGGACCGACTGCCCGGCGGGGCCGAGATCATCCACGACGAGCGGGAGAAACTGGGCACCATCAGCGCCGCGGAGACGCGGGTGGCCGTCGTCTTTGGCCTCACGGCGCTGCTCTGGATGACGCGCCCCCTCCTGAGCGACGTGGTGCCGGGGCTGTCGGACGCGGGGATCGCGATGGGGGCCGGCCTCTCTCTCTTCCTGCTGCCCGCCGGAACGGAGGACCGGGCCCTTCTCACCTGGACGGACGCCGAGAAGCTGCCATGGGGCGTGCTCATCCTCTTCGGCGGCGGCCTTAGCCTCGCCGCTGCCATCAGCGACACCGGTCTCGCGACGTGGATCGGGGAAGGCGTGAAAGCCCTCGGCGGATGGCCCATTCCCCTCGTGCTCGTCTGCACCGTCGCCCTCATCGTGATGCTGACCGAGATCACCAGCAACACGGCGACGACCGCTGCCTTTTTGCCTATCCTGGGCGCCGTGGCCATCGGGTTTGGCGAAAATCCGTTCCTGCTCGCCGTGCCAGCGGCGCTCGGGGCGAGCTGCGCCTTCATGCTGCCGGTGGCCACGCCCCCCAACGCCATCGTCTACGGGAGTGGCAAGCTCACCATTCCGGAAATGAGCCGGGTCGGCCTGTGGCTCAATCTCTCGTTCATCGTCCTCGTCCCCCTCCTCGCCTACGTCCTGCTCGGCGTGGCCTTCGGGGTGGAGCTGGGCACGGTGCCCGGCTGGGCAACGGGATGAGTCTGCCGGCGCGTTGATTCTCCGGTGAACACCGTATCGCGACGGCGCATTCGGAAGGGCTTCCAGAACCAGGAGTGAGCCGCTCGAGTTCGGTCCGCACGTCTGTGTTCGTTGGTCAGAATCAATTCAAGCGTGTTCGTGCGAACCGTTCTCGGCGCGTGTCTTTTTGGGATATTGCTTGGCATCGTGCACCCGGCTCCTGCCCAGTCCCCGATGGAGCTCCCCCGTATTGAGGGCGACATTACGGTTGACGGACGGGTGACGGAGCCGGCCTGGGAGGAGATCTCCCCGCTCCCGCTCACGATGTACCAGCCCACCTACGAGGGCGGCATCAAGGAGCGAACGGAAATCCGCGTGGGCTATGGTGACGAATCCCTCTACGTCTCGGGACGCCTCTACGACTCGGATCCGGACGGCATCCGCACCAACACGCTGTACCGAGAGGACTACAGCGGGGACGACACGTTCGCGATCATCCTCGACACGTTCAACGACCACGAGAACGCCCTCTGGTTCTTCGTGACGCCGGCGGGCGTTCGGTTCGACCTGGCGGTGTCCGACGACGGCGGTGGGGTCGACTCGAATTGGGACACCTTCTGGACGGCCGAGGCGACACAAACCGACGAGGGCTGGTTCGCCGAGATGCGCATTCCCCTCTCCAGCCTCGGCTTTCAGGCCGACGGCGACCAGGTCACCATGGGCCTGATTGCCTATCGCTACATCGCCCGCCGGAACGAGCGCTACATCTTTCCCGCGATTCCCCCCAACTGGAACCTGGGCTTCGCCAAGCCCTCGCAGGCCCGAGACGTCGTGCTGACCAACGTGGAGTCGGAGCGCCCGGCCTACTTCACGCCCTACGTGCTCGGAGGCCTGGATCAGGAGGCCCAGCGCACCGACGACGGATCGTCCTTCCGACAGCAGCGGGACCTCACCCGCGAGATTGGGGGCGACCTCAAGTACAACATTACGAACAACCTCACGCTCGACCTCACCGCCAACACCGACTTTGCGCAGGTCGAGGCCGACCCGCAGCGCGTCAACTTGACGCGGTTCTCCCTCTTTTTTCCAGAGAAGCGTCGGTTTTTCCAGGAGCGGGCCAGCACGTTCGCCTTCAACACCGGAGGGAACGACCGCCTCTTCAACAGCCGCCGCATCGGCCTCGTCGACGGCGAGCCGGTGCGCATCTGGGGCGGCGCCCGTCTGGTGGGCCGGGTGGGCGACTGGGACGTGGGCGTGCTTAACATGCAGACCGCCGAGGACGAAACCCTGGGCGTCCCGGGCGAAAACTTCGGCGTGGCTCGGGTGCGGCGTGGGGTCTTCAACGAGACCTCCTACGCCGGCGGCATCGTCACGAGTCGCGTGGGCCGGGACGGCACCTACAACATAGGCTACGGGCTCGATGGCGTCTTCCGCCTGTTCGGGGACGAGTACGTCACGGTGAAGGGTGCGCAGACCGTCGATCACGCCCTCGTGCAGGACAATGCGTTCGATCCGCTCGACGCCACGCTCGGGTTTCTCCGGTGGGAACGCCGCCGCAGTGAGGGCCTCTACTACCAGGGCACCGTCCGACGGGCGGGGGCCGACTACCGACCGGACGTGGGCTTCGTGACCCGGGAGGACTTCACCGAGGGAAGCGGGCGGGCGGCGTACGGCTGGTTTCCGGAGGACGCGTCGTCCGTTCGGAAGGTCACCCCCTCCGTGAACGGCACCGTGGTCGTTCGCAACCCGGACGGATCTGTGGAGTCGGCCCGCGCGGCGCACGAGTGGGGCGTTGAGTTCAACGACGGCCGACGATTGTCGGCCCGTGGACAGGTCCGCGTCGAGGACCTGCGCGACACGCTTTCCCTCCCCGAAAACACGTCGGTTCCGGACGGCCGCTACACGTTCTACGGCGTTGGGCTGAACCACGGCCCGCCGGAAGGCAAGCTTTTTCGCACCCGGATGGGGACCTCCGTGGGTACGTTCTTCGACGGGTGGCGGTGGCAGGTCGAGGCAAGCCCCACCTGGAACCTGTCGCGCCACCTGGAACTGGGCGGCACCTACCAGGCCAACCTCGTCCGCTTCCCGAACCGCGACCAGCAGTTCGTGGCTCATGTGGCCCGAACCCGCATCCGAGTGGGCCTCAACAAGCGGCTCTCAACCAATGCCTTCCTCCAGTACAACAGCGCAGCCGACCGGGCCACGGCCGACGTGCGCTTTCGGTACAACTTCGGGGAAGGCAACGACCTCTGGATCGTGTACAGCGAAGGCTTCAACCTCGACCGCCCCCGAACGTCCCCCACCCTACCTCGAACAGATGCCCGCAGCGTACTTCTGAAGTATACCTACACGTTCCGACTGTAGGCCTTTCTCTCCACCTCCCTCGAACAGGGGATTCTGTCCACTTGACAAGCTCGGGCCATTGATGTGATCTTACTAGACCCCGAATCGGACCCGTGTCTCGTTTCGGCAAACGTCCCAATCGGGCCGTCGCTTCCCTCCCGAACGAATCCCCCCGATCCCCATGAACCGTCGTGTATGGCGCCAGATTGCCATCGCCCTCGGCATCTTTGCTGGCATTGTCCTCGTGTTCATTCTCATTGCGCAGCTCGGATGAGAGCTCCCCAAACGACATCGGCGACCTGATTTCTCTCGACTTCGGGACATAAGCCATGGCGGGCGCCTCCGCGCCTGTCTCCTTCCTTCGGCCTCCTCGGAGTTGGGAACGTCGAACGCTCCCCTGATCGGGACTAGACCGCCGTTCACAACGTCAACGTGTAATTGGCTGAATGGAGGTGCGGAAGAGTTGCGATCGTCGACGCCACTTGGGTTCATGTCTACAGTTTCTTCTCGGGAAGAGACGCAGAGCCGGCCTCCCTGGCTCTTCCCTTGCTTTTTCGAAATACGCATGTCTCCCCATGTCTTGTCCCTCAATCTCGGCCCCACGGTGGTCCTTCTTCGTCGCAATCGGGCTCGTCGCGAGCCTCTTGATGGGCTGTGCAAGCTCGCAGCCCGCGTCGAACGGGGAGAAGAAGAGCAAGAAGAAGGACGAGGAGGGCATCAAACCCTTCAGTGAGGTCGTTCCCGACACGGCCCGGACCGACGCTGGCCTCATCACGACCCATCAGTTTAAGGATAAACTCTATTTCGAGCTCCCGGACTCCCTCCTGGGTCGAGAAATCCTGATGGTGTCCCGCGTCGCCAAGGCCCAGTCCGACATTGCCTACGGCGGCGAAAAGACCAACACGCAGGTGCTCCGCTGGGAACGGCGCGACAATGACCTGTTGCTCCGCGTGGCCAGCTACGAGAAGACGGCCAACCCGGAGGACCCGGTGTTTGAGGCCGTTCAGAACTCCAGCTTCGAGCCCATCCTGAAGTCCTTCTCGATCGAGGCGCTGAACGAGGACTCGACGGGTGTGGTTATCAATGCGAAGGACCTCTACACCACCGACGTGTCGTCGCTCGGGTTGCCGAAATCGGCCCGGGAGGAATACGGCATCAGCCGGCTCGATGAAGACCGGTCGTACCTTACGGGCGTCGAGAGTTTTCCGAAAAACACGGACGTGGAGGCGATTCTCACGTACGACGCTCAGAAGCCACCGTCGAGTGAGCAGACCGGGACCATCAGTGTTGAAATGAACCACTCGATGGTGGTGCTGCCGAAGGAACCGATCCAGCCGCGCCTGTGTGACCAGCGGGTTGGCTACTTTAACATCGAGCGCATCAACTACAGCTCCGACGAGCAGCAGGCGGCCGAGGAGTGCTTCATCACGCGCTGGCCCCTGGAGCCCAAGGATCCCGAGGCCTACCAAAACGGCGAACTCGTGGAGCCGAAAGAGCCGATCGTGTACTACGTCGACCCGGCAACGCCCGAAAAGTGGCGTTCCTACGTGGAGCAGGGAATTGAAGACTGGCAAGAAGCCTTTCGAACCGCCGGTTTTAAGAACGCGATCGTAGCGAAGACGCCCGAAGAGGCCGACTCGACGTTCGACCCCGACGACGTCCGATACTCGACGGTCCGCTGGTTTGCCTCCGAAATTCCGAACGCCTACGGCCCGCACGTGCACGACCCCCGCTCGGGCGAGATTCTAGAGAGCGACATCGGCATGTACCACAACGTGCTGAGCCTGCTGCGCAACTGGTACTTCGTCCAGACGGCCGCCGTAAACCCGGAAGCGCGCGGCCGCAACTTCGACACCGACGTGATGGGCAAACTGCTCCGGTTCGTCGTGGCCCACGAGGTGGGACACACCCTCGGCCTGCCGCACAACTGGGGCTCCAGCCACGCCGTCCCGGTCGATTCGCTCCGCTCCCCCAGCTACACGTCCGACCACGGGACGGCCCCTTCCATCATGGACTACGCCCGATTCAACTATGTGGCCCAGCCGGGCGATGAGGTCGATCGCTTCACACCCGACATTGGCACGTACGATCGGTGGGCCATCCAGTGGGGCTATCAGCCAATGCCGGACGCCGAGGATGCC
Organism: uncultured Salinivenus sp.; assembly: GCA_964612165.1. Lineage (GTDB taxonomy): Bacteria > Bacteroidota > Rhodothermia > Rhodothermales > Salinibacteraceae > Salinibacter. Next base: position 2,937 of record CAZTDC010000059.1, on the reverse strand, counting down.
GAAGAGGAGGCCCGGATGCTCGACGACATGATCCTGGAGCACGCCGACGACCCTCGCTACTTTTACGGCCGGCAGACCCTCGCGCCCGTCGACCCGCGTTCGCAAAGCGAGGACCTCGGGCGCAACGCCGTTGCTGCCGGCAGTCTCGGCGTCGAGAATCTCAAGCGCATCGTGCCGAACCTCGTGTCTTGGACCCAGGAAGACGGGGAAGATTACGAGGAGCTGGAAGAGCTCTATGGATCGGTCGTGGCTCAGTGGCAGCGATACCTCGGCCACACCACCCGCCACGTCGGCGGTGTCTTTGAGACGTTCAAGACCTACGAGCAGGACGGCCCGGTGTACGACCCGGTGCCCGCCGATCAGCAGCGCGAGGCCCTGCAGTTCCTGAACACACAGGCGTTCCAGACGCCGGACTGGCTCGTGGAGGCCGACGTATTGCGCCGGTTTGAAGCCTCCGGCGCCCTGGACCGCATTCGGGCAGCGCAGGTGAGCACACTCGAGCTCCTCCTTCGCCCGCAGCGCCTCGCCCGCCTGCTGGAGGCGGACGCCGTGAGCGACGATGCGTATGCACTCAGCACGATGCTCACTTCCCTGCGCGACGGCGTCTGGCGCGAGCTCGACGACGGGAGCGCCATCGGCCCGTATCGGCGCAACCTGCAGCGGGGCTACTTGGAGCGCATGAACCACCTCATGACCGCCGAGGTCGAATCCGAAGACGTGCCGGACTGGGCGGAGGACTACATGATCCAGACGCCCGTCGACGTCAGTCAGTCGGACATCCGCGCCTACGTCCGAAATGAGCTTACGACGCTGCGTGGTGAGATCGAACAGAGTCTTCCCCGCGTCGACGACGAGACGACCCGGATTCATCTGCAGGACGTGCTCGCTCGCATTGAGCGAATTCTCGACGCGGAGGAGGAAGAAGAGGACGACAATTAAAACGGAAGTCGTTCTACTGCCCCATTGGGGAGATAGAGCACACGACTCGGATGGTGGAGAGGCCGTGACGAGGGGAACGAGGACTCGACAATGCGAGTGCCGCGCCCTACCTTGACGTGAGTCCTCGCTCCCCCTTCGTTGCTCCCCCGTTCCTTCTCCTCCATGTCCCGTCCGTGGATCTACTGCCTGGTCGCCTGTCTTCTGTCTGTGTCTCCGGCTGCCCTTGGCCAGGTCAACACCGAGCGCATGCGGACCTTCGACGCAGAAGGGTTCAAGACGACCCTCGGGACCAATCTATCCCTTCAGTCCGGCAACGTGGATCTGTTTGAGATCGGCGTCACACCCCGCGTCGACTATCGGCAGGCGCAGCACTATGCCTTTTTCGCAGGGGAGTTTCGCTACGGGACCAAAGGAGACCAGCCCTTCCGCGACCGCACGTTTGGACACCTTCGCTACAACTATCACGTACTGCCGTGGCTCGTAGGCGAGACCTTTACGCAGGTACAGCGCGACGGCTTCGCGCGACTTCAGTTGCGCGCCCTCGCGGGAGGCGGCCTGCGCGTACAGTACCTCGATACGAAGACGATCAAGATCTTTCAGGGGACGACGCCGATGTACGAGTACGAAAATCTGGCGGGAAGTAGCGTCCGGGGACATCCGGTTGAGGCGTCGACGGTTCGGTGGAGCAACTACCTGAACGTGCGACTCCGCTTCACGGACAACACGCATCTGATTACCACCGCCTACGTGCAGCCCCGATTCGATGCGTTCGACGACGTGCGGGTGCTCCACCAGGCTACCCTCGTCGTGAGTATAACCGAGCACGTACGCCTCATGGCCGAGTATAACCTGAACTACGACAGCCGTCCGCCGGCCAACGTGGAAGATCTCAATCTGAGTCTCAGCAACGGCCTGCAGGTATCGTTTTGAGGACGTTGCGAGATCCCCTTGCGATGCGTGTGCCCGGCTCAGTATCTTCCGAGTGCGCGTATCTCCTTTCCAAAATACGTCCTGTCGATGGATCGAGATGCTCTCCAGTTTTCGCGCGAGGAAATGCGCACGCTGGGCTACCGGGTCGTGGACCTGCTGGTCGACCACTTCGCTGGTGATACGGAACAGGGGACGGGGCGGTCGCCCAGTCGAGACGAGATGGAGGACCGGCTCCGCGAGGACCTGCCGGAAGAGGGACAGGACCCGCACGCCGTGCTTGACCAGGTGGAAACCGACGTGATGCCAAACACGATGCGGGTGGACAATCCCCGCTTCTTCGGCTTTGTGCCGGGCCCCAACAACTTTATTGGCGTCCTGGCCGATGCGCTGGCGGCGGGCTTCAATGTCTTCTCGGGTACGTGGATCTCGGGCGCGGCGGCGGCGCAGGTCGAGCTGGTTACGATCGACTGGCTGCGCAACCTCTGCGGTCTTCCGGACACCGCCCGCGGCCTGTTCACGAGCGGCGGCTCGATGGCCAACGTGACGGCCCTGGCCGCCGCCCGGCACGCGACGCTGGACGACGACGTGACGGGCGCGGTGGCCTACTGCTCCGACCAGACCCACACGTCGGTCGACCGCGCGCTGCGCCTCCTCGGCCTTGGCTCCGACCAGCTCCGCCGCCTCCCCCCCGACGACCAGTTCCGGCTGGACCCGGAGGCGCTGCGCGATGCCATTCGAGCGGATCGTGCTGAGGGGCGCCGCCCGTTCTGCGTGATCGCGAGCGCGGGCACCACCAACACCGGTGCCGTCGATCCGCTGCCCGCCCTGGCCGACGTGGCCGACGACGAAGACTTGTGGCTGCACGTGGACGGGGCGTACGGGGCGGCCGCCGTCGTCTGCGAACGTGGGCAAGAACAGCTAGAGGGGCTCGACCGGGCCGACTCCCTCACGATGGACCCGCACAAGTGGCTCTTCCAGCCCTTCGAGATCGGCGGGGTGCTGGTGCGCGACGAGCGCCACCTCCGCCGCGCCTTTCGCCTGCACGGGGAGTACCTGGAAGATGCGGTC
>CAZTDC010000058.1:0-12721 GCA_964612165.1 uncultured Salinivenus sp. | reverse complement strand
AAGAGAGCCGAGTGCTCAGACATAGGGACGCGGCGAACGGGAACAGAGAAGACGCGCTGGTAACAAACGAGACACCGACCGGGGCGTCAAAAGGACGCGACGCAAAGACACAGACCCCCAGTCGATGAATTATGCCGGGAAGGCGCGACAGAAGGGCGCGGGCAAGCGATCGCGCTTCCACCAGAGCAGAACACCAAGGAGGAAAAGAAGTCCAGCGACGCCGAGGACCCACCACGCCCACCCCGGCAGGAGAGGCGCGTCAAGCGGAAGCGGGACTGTGGACCCGTACAGGACGGTGGGGCCCCAGAAGAAGGGACTGGCCCGATCGGGATGTTCGCGAAGAAAGCGGAGCTGAGCCCGCTGGAGGGCAACGTCCTTCGGCAGGCCATCCTGGAGGTTCTGGTAGAAGGCTTTCATGAGCGCGACGCTCGCATCGTCGGCCACCGGCCAGAGGGTGGACACGGTCGACTGGGCCCCAATCGCCCGAACGGCGTACTGGAGTCCCTCCATGCCTTCCCCTCCGCGAAGGGGACCGGACGCCGTGTTGCACCCACTGAGCACCACCATGGGGATGCGGGACCGCTGCTCCTGAAGCTCGTGGAGAAAGAGCACCCCGTCCGAGGACGAACGATCGGCTGAGGAATCAGGACCGGGAGCACCGTCCTGTTCCGAACGAAGGAGAATGGCGTTTTGCAGCGGAGCGGACGCGTTGACGAACGCATGGGACGCCACGTGCACCACCCCCGCCGTCCGCATCGATCGGCAGAAGTCCGCCTCGGTCGCCTGCTGGTTGAGCGCGACGCGAGTGGAGGGCAACGTGGACTGGAGGGAACGCAGCTCCCGCCGAACCCCGGGGAGGGAGGGGAGCGCCAGGGACGAGTCGGAGACCGCTTCGGGAACCGCCGCGCGAAGGGCGGAGGAGCCGGTCTGAAGCGTGTCGAAATCAGACACCCCATAGGCGGCCAGTTGGGGATCAACCGTCGACCAGTCGAACGACTGCCTGGAGGTATCCGCGACGAGGAAGGAGGCCAGCTCCAGAGACGTCGGCCGATCGTGAAGCACATAGCGGGCCTCCGACGGCGAATACCGCCCCCCCGGCATCGAGCGTACGAGCATCGAAAACGGAAGGTGGAACAGCGGCCCGTCGGGAATGACAGTCAGTGGGCGATCCGCAGGCAAGTGGTCGGCAACCGGGGCGTAGACCGCATTATGAAGCCAGTGAAGGGGCTGGAGATCAAAATGCATGGCGTTGGCCTGATTCGGTTTGCCGCGTGAAGAAAAGAGCGGCGAGGTGGCCTCTACGTTGGCCTGTACCGAGTCCTGCGTCAGCCCAGGCAAGGAAACCGTGCGAAGGGTGTCCCCAGTGAGAATGAAGGCCGCGGACCGAGGAGACCGACCGAAAACAGGCCACGGGTCATCAAGAAAATACGAGACGAGCACGCGATTCTGCTCAGAGAGAACCTCAGACATTTCGTCGAGGGAGGGCCGCGTCGAGACGGTGTCGAGGGCAAGCAGTTGCTGCCGGGCGGCCATGAGACGCACCTCGCGATTGCGGAGCTCTGCTTCTTCCTCGGTAGACGAAGCGGTCTCCCCAAGCCGATTCCGAACAGCGGTGAGCGCGCGCGACAAACTGTCGAGACGGGCACGCTCGTCGGGGGGAAGCTGGTTGGACACGCGGGCCCGAGTGCGCAGGTCTTGAAGGTGACGGGCCCGGGACCGGTCGAGAGTAGCGAGGGCTTTGCGGGGTCGGTCCTGCGCCAGGAGCGTGCGCACGAGTCCTCGATGCACATCCCGCCACTGGGCGAAAGCCGTCATCGACCACTGCGACGCCGTGAGCGATTCGCGGTATTTCTCTATGACGCTCACCCCCTCCCGGTAGTATTTCTCCGCCGCCGCCCAGTCGCCCCGCATCTCGTGCAGGCGTCCCAGGTTCCGGAGAATGCGGCGCTGGTAGTCCAGGTCCCCAAGCGCCTGAGCCTGCGTGAGTGCGTCGCTGAGTGCAGAATCGGCGCGCGCCCAGCGCTCCGTTTGCACGTGAAGCACGCCGAGCTTGAGGAGAGCAAGAGTCTGGAGGCGGATGTCGTCGTTCGCCCGCGCATATTCTCGAACCTCTTCGTTAAGACGATAGGCCTGAGCGTACGTGTCTAGGTACCCCAGGCTCTCCGATAAGAGAATGGAGATTAGGGCATATCGTTCAGTGCCGGAGTCGACGAGAGAACGACCCTGACGAGCGAGTCTGGAGGCCCGTTTGAGGGAGTCCCGTGCAAATTCTGCATTCAGGGACTGTTCTAGGAGAAGGTCGGCCTGATTGTGGTGCACACGAGCCCGCAGTTGAGAGCGAGAAGGGAGAGAATCGGAGGAACGTCGTAGGCGACGATCGGCACGGTGATAATAGTGGCGGGCCGACTGGTAATCCTGGACACGCTGATTGAGAAGTCCGAGGTCAATGAGAAATTGGATCTGCTGTCCCGGCTGGGACTTGGGCGTGGCTTTGTAGGCTTTCAGGTAGTACTGAATCGAGGAGGAGAGGTCGCCGAGGAGATAGTGCAGGTAGCCCCGATCTTGGTGAAGGATGGGGACCCACGTTGCTCGTACTGCTTCGGAAGAATCGCTCGAAAGGTCCGTGTGGGCATGGGCAACGGCTTGGTCAAATGCCTCAAAGGCCTGCGGAAACTGTCGGAGAGCAGCTTGAAGGATCCCTTCCCAGTATAGAATTTGGATGAGGTGAGGGGAAAGCTTCTCAGTCTCAGAGGAAGAGCGTCTGCGGAGGCAGGTCTGTGTCCGCTTCAACTGCGCAATGGACGCACGAAGGGAATCAAGAGACGTTTTCGATTCCGTGATCCAGTACTGTTGCGCCTCGTTAAGCGAACCAACAGGAAGCTCCGAACGAGATTGAGCAGGCAGGATCTCCAAGCATGGGTTCCGATCGTCGACGGAGTCGGGGGGGATGACCCCGAGAATGAAGCTAAGGACGAGGACGAACATAGGGAACGAAGGAATAGTATTTGCCACTATTGCACCCCTGTGGGAAACACAGGTATATCCGCGCATTCTTCTTACAGATCGCACTTCGATTTATGACGGACCCACTCAGCAACGTGATCGACCGTTCTTTTTCACCACGGAATGCTAGAGGAGGAACGGATGATCCGTCCTCAAATGATGACGATGATGATGAATAGCAGAGCAGAATGAGTCGTCAAGGGTACAGGAGCGGGTCCGGGTAGGGCTCGTCCCTAAGGTATGGATAGGGGTGCAGAATCCCGAACGGACTACGTCCTTGCTTCGGTTGTCATTTAAAGGACATCCGGCGGGCGTAAAGCGACGCCGTGCAGGTGCAAGCACCCTCACAGTCCGGACAGTGCGGGCGTCCGTCGAATCGCCCGTAGTAGCGGTCGACCGTTGCCAGGCAGGTGAACCCGTTATTTTCAAACAGCACGCGGCTGTCGACGATGTGGGGGCGGTGCCAGGCGAGGCCGAACGCCCGTGGGACCCCCTTTTCAGCAAGGTGATCGAGGTGGTGCCCATACAGTGCGGAGCCAATGCCCCGTCCCTCGCACTCGGCACGCACGCAGTACATGTGGAGAATTCCATTTCGAGGGGCCAGGTCCGGATCGAGGTCGAGCGCGTCGAGACTCAGGTAGCGGCGGGTATAGTCCGGATCGCCGACGTCCAGCATCCCGAAGCCGGCGACCGGATGCGAGGGTGTGGTAACAACAGTTCCGGTGGCGGTGTGATCTGGATTCAGGGCGGCCTCAATCCAGCGGTCCTGTGTCATCCGGGCCCCTCCAAACCGGGCCGACCAGAGCTGTTTCACAGCGTCCGCGTCGGACGCGGCCATCCGGCGCAAATGAAAAGGCGAATTCTGGGGCATCGAGGGACGGCATCACGTGAAACAGGCAGGAGCGGCACGAACGAAGGCACAGCCCTCGTCGTATTGTAGCTGCCGGCGGAGGGAAGACGCAAGTCTGCCGGCGGTTCACCTGTCCACGAATGCGGCTCTACGGGCCTCCATGATTCTTCGCACCCTCCACCTGCGGTCGTTTCGGGCCCACGCCGAGACGGAGCTGGAATTTGCCCCGTCGGTCAATCTGATGTACGGCCCGAACGGCGTCGGCAAGACCAACGTGCTGGAGGCGGTGCACTACCTCTGCCTCACGAAGAGTTTTACCGCGTCGCGCGACCGATACGCCGTGCGGAAGGAGGCGCCGTACTTCGAGATCGAGGGCACGGTGACGGGCGTGCGGCAGGAGCCGATGGAGGTACGGCTGGCGTACGTGCCGGGCGAGGGAAAGTCGATGTTCGTCAACGGGGCGGAGCTCGACCGCCTAGCCGACATTGTGGGTGTACTTCCCGTCGTCATCTTCTCGCCGGAGGACTACGACCTGACGGCCGGCGGCCCCAGCGAGCGGCGTCGCTTCGTGAACAACATCCTCAGCCAGGCGCGGCCCGTGTACATGGACGACCTCATGAAGTATCGCCGCGCGCGCCGCCAGCGCAACGAGGTGCTGCGCAGCTACAAGAAGCGGCCCGACCCCCCGCCGAAGGCACTCATTGAACCGTGGACCGAGGAGCTCGTGACGCTCGGCAGCCGCACGATTCACCGGCGGCAGCAGTTCCTTCAGGACTTTGCCGAGTACCTGACGGCGGCCTACGAGCGGATCGAGGCCGTGGCCGAACGGCCCAGCATCGAGTACGACACGATCGGTGATCTTCCGCCGGACGGGTCGGTCGAGGACGTGGAGGCCGTTTTCCGAACGGCCCTCGACGAAAAGAAGCACAATGAGCGAGACCGCGGCACCACGCTCGTGGGCCCGCAGCGGGACGAGCTTATCTTTCGCCTCGACGACCTGGAGGTGCGGCGCTATGGCTCACAGGGCCAGCACCGCACCTTCGCCATGGCCCTGAAGCTGGCCCAGTACTTCTACCTCGACGACCGGAGCGACACCAAACCGCTCCTTCTGCTCGACGACGCCTTCGCCGAACTCGACGCCCGGCGGACGGAGGTTTTCCTCCACCTTCTCCAGTCCGACGCCGTGGGACAGAACCTGATCACCGCCACGAGCCGGGCGGCCTTCGACGCCGCGCTGGATTTCAAGGCAGATGCCCACCGCGCCCTGTCGGTGACACGGCCGGACGGTGCAGCTCATGTCGAGGAGGCATCCACTCAGAAGACGTCTCCCCCGAATCCCGCCGAAGCTCAGCAGTGAGGCCGGCCAGCTATGAAGCACTGGGCGGCACAAATGGCACGGCAGCCGTGCTCCGGGATCTCGAAGAGCCCCAGTCGGAAGTCACCACCCCACGATTCCTCGTTCTCGACAAAACCCAGGTCGGGGATCAGAGGGCGCACCTCGATCTCCGGACAGTCGTCCTCAAACGATAGTCCATCCGGTACGGCGCGACGTCGTCACGCATCTACACTTGGTAGACCGTATCGTCGGCGACCGTTGCCAGCGCCGTGAAGCGCTGGCATTTCTCGTCCTCCCCGGAACACCATCCCCGGGAAGTAGGAGACGATGCCGTCGCCAGCACAGAGGCGCTGCAGGGGGGGATTTCTTTCTGTGCCCGGCTTGAATGAACCCGCCCTCCCGGGCCGTCTGGACGTGATCGCAGGAGGGACAACAACGAACGAAGGCATGGCCGTTAGGACGGGTGCGGAGTAGAATCGACGAGATCGCAGGTGATGGGGTCATAGCTGTCGGCCAACTCTTCGGCCCGGCGCATGTGCGGCTGTGCACCCTCCCGCACTAGCATCGCCTCGAAGTGCTCGCGGGACGCCCACTGCGCGTAGCTGATCACGCGCGTGCCATCGTGTCTGGCGTGGATGTTGGCCGAGACGAAGCCAGGGAGGTGCTTCATGGTCCTCGGTGGCCTCCACCAGTACGTCGACGAGCTCCTGCTGGCGCTCTTCCGGCACCGTAACCACGTTGACGATGGTAAAAACATCATTGGAGGGGGAGAGGGCCGACATAGACGTTCTGGGAGTGGTTGATTAACTTATCAGGGCACTGATATTTTCCACCGGAAGTATCAGGGCCCTGACACAAGATTAAGTTATGAAAATGCAACCGTTACGCGACGATCGATTCGGATACGTGCTGAAGCACGCGCAGAATGCCCTGCGCCAGACAATGGATAATCGGCTCACCGAGGCCGACCTCACCACGGCCCAGTACGCTGCACTCACGGCGCTAGAGCGGGAGAAAGGGCTCTCGAACGCGGAGCTGGCTCGCCGCTGCTTCGTGACGCCGCAGACCATGCACAGCATTGTGACGCGGCTGGAGGAGGGGGGTCTGCTTGAGCGCACCCCTCACCCCAATCACGGCCGCATCCAGCAACTGCACCTGACCGACGAGGGACGGACTCGGCTCAATGAGGGCCACGAGATTGTTGAGGCGATCGAGGAGCGGATGACGAGCCAGGTCAGCCGCGAAGAGCTGGAGGAGGCGAAGCGCGTCCTCATCAAGTGCGCAGAAGGGCTAGACGAGCAATGATCAGCAGAACGGAGGACGCACCTCAAATGCGCATCTGACAACTCCTGAAGCGTACCGTGTGCCCTTTCGAGATTAATCACCGGACCCCGCCCATGCGAAGAGTGCCTCAAAGGAACGACAGAAAGCCCCTCCGGCCTCGAAGAAACGACCGCTCGGAACATTCCCGGAACGGAACGACCGAAATTTCTCATGTTTGAGCAAAGCAATCTCAGATTGCCAAGCGAGTTTGAGAATGGGGATCTAGGATCCCCGTCAGTAGAGTGGAGGGAGGGAATCTGAGATTCCCATGTTCAGGTCGTTTCTTCGCTTGCCATGATCTAATATGTGCATTTTTGTATCGAGACAAAAATGCACGTACACCTTTGAAAACGACACGACCCGTGAGGAGAGTAGCAGCGTACCTCGGTTAATCTCGCAATCCCACAGAGTACGCTCATAGTCAGGCCTAGGATGACGTGTTCTCCGTTGTGCAGAAATGTGACAATCCGGCGAGCGAAGCGGAAAAACGGCTCCCGAAGCGTGTGCCATGGGAACGCCACGGAGACAACCCAAATTCTTTTCATGAGTCCTCCCTCACTTGTCTTCCAGTCCAATGAACGCCTTGTCCTTGCGTCGACCTATTGGCCGGTACCGAGTGCACCTGCTTCGCCTTGTCCTTCCGGTTCTCCTGTTCGCGCTAGCGGCCACGAGCACCGGCTGCGTGACGACGGGGACCAACCCGATCTCCGGGAACACTCGCGCCTACGGCTACTCCTGGGAACAGGAAGTGAAGCTGGGAAAAGAGGCGGACCAGCAGATTCAGCAGCAATACGGCGTTTACGGCAGCGAAGAGTTGCAGCAATACGTCGAGGAGCTGGGCCAGAAAATTCTGGCCGAGAGCCACATGCGTCGCCCGGACACACCCGAGCAGTTCCGAAACACGGAGTTTCACTTTCGCGTGCTCGACAGTCCCATCATCAACGCCTTTGCGCTCCCCGGAGGCTACTGCTACGTCACGCGCGGCCTGCTCGCCCACATGAACAACGAGGCGCAATTGGCCGTGGTGCTGGGGCACGAGATTGGCCACGTTGCCGGGCGGCACGCATCGAAGCAGGCGGCCAAGCAGCAGATCATGCAGGGAGTACTCATTGGCGGAGCGATCGCCGGGCAGGCAGCCCTTGGGGGAGACGTGGCCGAAAACGTGCTCGGGGTTGGGGGCACGGCCGCTCAGCTCCTCTCACTCAACTATAGCCGCGACAACGAGCGCGAGTCGGACCGCCTCGGGGTCGAATACGCCGTCAAAGCGGGGTACGATGCGGCCGACGGCGCCGAGTTTTTTACTTCGCTGAAGCGCAAGTCGGAACAGAGCGGACAGAGCCTGCCCACGTGGCAGTCTTCTCACCCAGACCCCGGAGCGCGAGAAAATACCGTTCGCAAGTTGGCGGCAGAGTGGGACCAGAAGGTGGAGGGAGACCAAAATGCCCGCAATCAGGACACCTACTACGACATGATCGAGGGCCTTGTCCTCGGGGAGAACCCGCGCCAGGGCTACACGGAGGACGATATGTTTTACCACCCCGAGCTCAAGTTCAAATTTCCCACGCCGGCCGGCTGGCAGATCCAGAACGAAACGAGCCAGGTCGCCCTGATTGGCCCTAACCAGGAGGCGTACGTCGTCTTCCGCATTTCAACGGAGAGCACGCCGGAGGCCGCCGCAACGGCGTTCACCAGCCAGAAGGGCCTTACGGTGATTGAGCGCCGGGAGGAAACGGTGAATGGCAACGACGCCCGACGGGTGCTCGCGCAAGCTCAGACCCAGCAGGGACAAGAGCTCCGCATCCTGGCCTACTTCATCAGGTACGACGGGAACGTGTATCAATTTCAGGGACTGACTACTGCCTCCAACTATCCGACCCACCGCTCGACGTTCCTGGAAACCATGACTGGGTTCGACGCCCTTCAGGACCAAGACAAGCTGAACGTGCAGCCCACGCGCCTCAACATCCGACCGGCCTCCCGCACGGCTTCCTTCCGCACCTTCCTCGACGAAAGTGCGCTGCCCGACGGCATCAGGGCCCCCGACCTGGCGATCATCAATCAGGTGGAGCTGGATGGATCTGTGGAGAGGGGACGACCGCTCAAGCTTCCAGAGTAGGGGGGGTAAGAGGGCTCGCCCACACCGCGAACAGGTTATTCGCTGCCGGGCATCACGGGCTCTTCTTCCTCTTCGGTGGGCGGAATGACCCGTCCTTCGCCCCCGACGACCATCTGGTTGTCGCGGTAGATGTAGGTGCGTACCTTGACGTGTTTGTTCTTCTCGATCTTCTCGGAAACCTTGATTTGAACGCGTACCTCCGAGCCGATGGGCACGGGGCGAAGGAAACGACACGAGATGCCAACGGCAATACTCCCGTGGCCGGGGAAGTCGCGCCCGAGAACCTTTGAGATCAGCCCGAGCAGCAATACCCCGTGCACGATGGGGCGCCCGAAGCGGGAGTGCTCGGCCGCGTAGTCCTCGTCTACGTGAAGGGGATTGTCGTCGCCGGTAATTTCGGCAAACTGCTGCACGTGTTCTTTCGTCACCACACGTGTCCATTCGTGCGAGTCGCCGACTTCGATCGATTCGTAGGTGTTAGTAGCCATGAGGAAGGATTGTTGCCGATGTACACGTCGCAAGCGTCAGGAGAGACTGCGCCGAAAAGGTAGAAAGAAATGAGGGAAAAACCCACCTTCCTTTCTCAACGCGGACATTTCCGGGGTTCGCCCCCATGTTCGGGAGCAGACGCTTCTTTTGTCAGTGGGTCCACGTTACGGTTGCACAGCCGATGGGCGGCATACATAACTGAATTGCGTGCTGAGCGTTTGGTGGTGAGCATTTTGGGTTGCGCGTTCAGCGATGCCGGTTCCCCGGTTGACGGTACGGGGACGCTGAGCATTTTCGTGAATGCCGGTCGGGACCCCGCGCCCGGTTGAGGCTGATCGGATCGAAACAGAACGCGCGTCCCCTCCTCGCTCATTCAGATGATTCTGTCGTTGGTATGGATACTCTTTTTGCTGCCCTCCGCCCGTTCATCCGCTTTGTGGTACGACGGGCCGGATGGGTGCTGGCAGCCGCCCTCCTGCTGTCGGCCCTCGGGCTTTACCAGGCTCAGAAGCTGAGCATCGACACCGACTTTTCCAACCTGCTGCCGGACGACCACCCGACGGTCCAGGCGCTGGAGGAGCTCCGCAACACGGTAGGGGGCGAGAGCGAAGTGGCCGTGGGGATCGTAAGCCCGTCGTTTGAGGCCAACAAGCAGTTTGCGGAGGACCTCATCCCGCGTGCGCTTGAGCTCAAAAGAGAGGAGACCGACGAGCCGTACCTCACGCGGGTGGAGTACCGCCGCGACGTTGAGTTCTTAAAGGACAACGCGCTCTACTTTGCGAGCGACCAAGAGGTCCAGACCGTCGAGGAGTTTCTCGATCAACAAATCACGGAGGCGAAGCAGAAGGCCAATCCGTTTTACGTCGACATCGGGGAGGAGGACGACGAGGGCGAAGAGGGAGGAGACGAAGAAGACCTCCAGCAGATGTACGACCGGCTCGTCGGGAAGGAATACCCAATCTCCGAAGACAGCACGACGATGGTGCTGCGCTTCTATCCGTCGGGGGCCCAGACGAACGTGGGCTTTATCGAAGACGTCTACGGGGACCTGCGCGCGCTCGTAGACAGCATGGGCCCCGACTCCTATCATTCGGAGATGGAGGTGACTATGGCCGGGCGGCTCCTGCGGCAACAGGCCGAGGTCGAGGCCATCACGAGCGACGTCGTGAATTCGTTTGCGACGGGCGTGGCGACGGTAATCCTGGTGGTGGTGCTCTACTTCCTCTACAAGTCGTACCGCACCCGAACGGGGGGACGATGGAAGGGGCGTGTTTTCCTCGCGGAACTGGGCCGGGCGCCCATTCTGGGCCTCGTCATCGCCCTTCCGCTGTTCATGAGCCTCACCTGGACCGGCGGCGTGGCGTATCTCCTGTTCGGGGAGCTCAACCTCATGACCTCGACGCTCGGGCTGGTGCTCTTCGGCCTCGGCATCGACTTCGGCATCCACTTCTACGCCCGATACACGGAGGAACGCGCCACCGGGCTCACCGTGACGGACGCCGCCGAAACGACGTTCGGGAGCACGGGCCAGGCCATTGCAACCGGGGCCTTTACGACGGCGGCGGCGCTCTACGTGCTGATGGCGGCCGAATTCAAGGGCTTCAGCGAGTTTGGTGCGATTGCAGGGACCGGCGTGCTCTTTGCCCTCGTGGCCATGACCGTGGTCCTGCCGGCGCTCCTCGCCGTACTGGAGCGCACTGGTCTCCTGGATCTCGCCGCCCGAACGCCCGAGGAAGAGGTTCGTAGCGAGAAGCCATTCTGGGCCGCACGCCCCATCGCAATAGGGAGTGTGGTGGCGGTTCTGGCGGCCCTCCTCCTGGCCCCGCGCGTCTCCTTCGAGTACGATTTTGGGAAGCTCGAGCCCGAGTACGAGGCTTACGAAGACCGGAGCGCAGTCATCGGCCGCGTCGATCAGGGAGGCGGAGGGAATCGCCGCAATCCGGCGTACGTGGTGGTGGACAGCGCGAAGAACGTGCCGACGGTGGTGTCCACCGTCCAGAAGGAAAAGCGCGACTCCAGCTCCATGATCCTGGCCGTCGAGAGCCTGCAGGAGCGCTTTCCGCTGTCGGACACGGCTCGCCAAAACAAGCTGGAGCGGATTGCGGAGATTCGGAAGACGCTCAACGAAAACAAGTATCTGCGCCGGGACAGCTCCGAGGACATGAGACGGCTGCGTCGGGCGGCCCAGCCGAAAAAGCCAATCTCGCTGGACCAGGTGCCCGAGTTTCTGCGCAAGCAGTTTACGACGAAGGACGGGGAGCTCGGCACATTCGTGATGATCTACCCGGAGGGCAGCCTCGCGGACGGACGCCGGTCCATCGCGTTTGCCAACGAGATTGGCACCATCACGACCGACGACGGCCAGACGTACCACGCGGCCTCGACGTCGCTGGTGGCGGCCAACATGCTGATGCTGGTCCGCGCCGAGGCGCCCTGGATGGTCGCAGCCACGTTCATCATTGTGGCCCTGCTGATGCTGCTGAACTTTCGCAATCTGCGGTGGGCGGGCCTTGCCCTGATCCCGCTGGTGGTGGGCGTGCTCTGGATGCTGCTGCTCATGGTGGTCTTCGGGGTGAAGCTGAACTTCTTCAACATGGTGGTGCTGCCAGCGATTCTCGGGATTGGCAACGACGCAGGGGTGCATATGGTGCATCGGTACCGGGAGGAGGGCCGCCGGTCGATCTGGACGGTGCTGCGGTCCACGGGCGAGCACGTGACCATGGGCACCCTCACGACGATGATTGGCTTCGGGGGGCTGCTGCTCAGCTTTCACCCGGGCCTCAACTCGATGGGCACGCTCGCGGCCATCGGGCTGGGTACGACCCTGGGGGCGGCCATCGTCTTTCTGCCGGCGCTGCTGCAGTGGATGGAAGACAGCGGCTACACGCCCGAGGATCTGGAGGAACCAGCTGGGTGACCGCCGTCAAGACGAGCGGACGACTCGAGGAAGAGACCGCCGCTGACCTGGCGCCTTCCCATTCGGAGGCAGATGTCCGTATAGAAGCAGGATTACACGAAGACATCTCTCCTACAAGCTTACAAGGTCTCTTTTTATTTTCAGGTAGACGATCTCAGCGAAAAACGACTGTCACCGCGAGATCGCCCTGGAAAAACAGACTGCTTTCGCGATTTTCCCTCTTTTCCAGACCACTCCTCTTCAGTCCCGTCAGATTTCCCCAGATGACGAAATGGGGCAACCACGACCTATCCTCCACCTGCTCTCGAGATCAACCGATAGAGAGCAATTTGAAGGGCCGTTTTTGGGTGTATTGGGCGTCTGACGTTTATTAACGCCCGTTTATTGCGGGTATGCCTACCCTTCTTTACACTTCGTTTTGGCGTTGACGTCGTGGACTGGGAACTGTCCGGAGGCGCCAACTAGGCCCGCCCCGATTCGAGCGGCCCGAATTGGTGTGGATCGGGACACACCGATTCCCGACCCGGAAGTGAGAATGCGAGAGAAAGGGGAAACCTCAGCGACCGTTACGGGCAGAGAGAACCCAAAACACGAAAAGCGCCCGCCGGGCGAGCCCAGGGGCGCTTTCAACAGAGGTGACGGGCGGATTCGAACCGCCGTAGGAGGCTTTGCAGGCCTCTGCCTGAC
>CAZTDC010000057.1:0-12815 GCA_964612165.1 uncultured Salinivenus sp. | reverse complement strand
GCCATCGTGCGGAGCGAGTGCGAGCCGTCGCTGTACGTGGAGTGGTTGTGGAGGCAGCCATGGAGGTCGTCCACGGTGAGAAGATCAGGGAGGGCCCCCTGCGCGGCCGCATCCAGTTCGCCACGGTTTTCCCGCAGTTCCGGGGGGATGACGGGCAGGTCGGCACCGGCGAAAAGGTCTTCCTCGGTGGTGTGGTCGTCAGGCGGGCCATAGACTGTCTCGAAGGCCTCGCAGTGGGCCTCGGATCCAGTCGTTTCCCACCACCCAGTGCCAAAGTGGTCGGGATCGGCTACGTGCAGATGGAGAGGCAGGCCATCGGGTAGAGTCGTTTTCCATTGGTCATTTTCTCTGGAAAGATCCTCCTCAAACAGGTCGCTGAGGATTTCCTCTATGATTCTCTCATCGGTCGTCGCCACCAAGACCTCGGCTCGTTCGACGGTTTCCATGCGGCGGCGCAACGCTCCGGTCGGTTCAGCGCGCTCAACCGCGTCGAGACCGCGAAGATCGTCGAGCAAGGTCATGATGGTCATCCACACGTCCGCAAACCGCCACTGCGCATCGTAGGCCCGGAGGCGTCGGACGTTTTCGAGGATATTTTCCTGCGTCTTGGGACCAAACCCGTCGAGGTTGGTGATGCGGTCGGTTTCGGCGGCGCGCTCCAGTTCATCGAGGCTTGTAATGTCCAGTTCGGTCCATAGCCGCCGCGTGCGCTTGGTCCCGAGACCCTTCACCCGCATTACCTCCAGCAGGCCCGGCGGCACGGCGTTGAGCAGTTTGTCGTGAAGGTCGAACGTGCCTGTATCGACCACCTCGGCTACGTGATCGGCCATCGCGTCTCCGATGCCGCTCACGTCGGTGAGGGTGCCCGCCTCTATCCGATCGAGGACGGACACGTCCAGGTTGCCGAGGGAACGGGCGGCACGCGAGAACGCGCGAGCCCGATGGGGATTGCCGTCCGTCAGTTCAATGAGGTCGGCCGTTTCCTGGAGTACCGAGGCAATCTCTTTGTTGCTCATCAGCGTGTGTTCAAGTGGAAGTCTCGTGTTGGGAGGTAGTGCTACGTCAACCGTAATCGTCCAGGTAAGTGCGAGCCCAAAGTGAAATTACCGGCACGCCATCTTGAGCGAGGCACTCTCAGGTTCCAAAGGTCGAAAGACCTCTCTGAAGGAGCCGTTTCCCTCAAAGCTCTTCGGTTTTCTTCAGAGCGACCGGTTTCGGGATTCTGAGATTGCCCTGATAGGCCAGCATAGCGCCTGACAATTCAGTAGGGTACCGAGTCGGGTTTGCGGGCAGTGGTAGTCGGTCCCTTCGAAGAGGGCATCGAAACCCTATAGGTCGTCACGCAGGCACAAGAGGCGGAGCAACCTCATCAGCCCACGTGGCAGCATGAGTCTCCAACATAGAACCCCGGTTTATAGATTCCAATTCAGTGGGACCCGTTTGAAAATATCGTCACGGGATCCCGCTTCCCGGTCATTGATACAAGCCGCTACGCGGAATTCAAAGAACGGACGCTCGGGACCGTTTCCACCATGAGACGTACCTCATTCGCGATTGCGGGACTCGGACTGGTTCTACTAGGTGCCGTGGTTGGACAGTGGGTTTCCGGTCGATCCTACTCCGAGCCGGATCCGAAAGCCGTAGAGAAGTTGCAAAGTGCCTATCAGGTGATTCGCCAGTCCTACGTAGAGCCGGTGGCTCCCGGGAGCTTGGCGCAGACGTCCATCGAGGGAATGATGAGCACGCTCGACCCGTTTTCGGTGTATATCACTAGAGAGCGCATGAAGGCGGTGGAGGAGACATTTCGCGGCTCCTTTGAAGGCATCGGGGTCACGTACGAACTCATAAGCGGACCTAAGGGGCAAGACACCATTGCGGTCATGTCGGTAATCCCGGGAGGCCCCAGCGCGGAGGCGGGCCTGCGGTCCGGGGACCGGATTGTACGCGTGAACGGCGAGAAGGCCGTGGGGTGGACCAACGAGCAGGTCCGCAGTCGATTGAAGGGGCCGGAGGGAAGTACCGTGGACGTGAATCTTCGGCGCCCGAGGCAGCAGGAACTGATTGAGACGACGATCACGCGGGGCACCGTACCCATTCAGACCGTAGAGGCTCAATACATGATGCGCGACAGCACGGGCTATGTACGGCTGGGCCGATTTGCACGGACCACGCATCGGGAGCTCAAGGAGGCGATACAGACCCTCGATGAGGAGGGCATGGCGCGGCTCATTCTCGATCTTCGGGGAAATGCCGGGGGGCTGATGACGATGGCCGAGAAGGTTGCGGACGAATTTCTTGTGGAGGATCAGCTTATTGTACGGGCTCGCAGTCGACACGAAGACTATGGCGGAGCCCGCTACGCCTCCGAGGACGGACTCTTTCAGGATCGGCCTCTCATTGTACTGGTGGACGAGCATTCCGCCTCGGCCAGCGAGATTGTGGCGGGGGCGCTCCAGGATCACGACCGAGCGGTGCTCGTGGGCCGTCGCACCTTCGGGAAAGGGCTCGTGCAGCGGCAGTTCGATCTTCGAGACGGGAGTGGGCTTCGCCTGACCGTAGCGCGCTTTTACACGCCATCAGGCCGGTTGCTACAGCGGAGTGAGGATACTCCTCAAGACTCGTTGTCTACTGGGACGGGGGCGAGCCGTGACATCGACACGTCTGAAGTCCCTGATTCTTTGATTCACCGTACCGACGCCGGTCGAACGGTGATGGGGGGAGGGGGCATTCGGCCGGATCGGGTGGTCGAACGAGGCGAAAGACCCGCTTACCAAACCGCCGTTGAACGAGAGGGACTCCTTCGTGAGTTTTCGCGCCAATGGATTGACACTCATGGGGATTCGCTGCGGAACCAGTGGGAAGGCCGCCCAGACGCCTTTGCAACTCAGTTTCGTCTACCGTCGACGGTGTACCCCGCCTTTGTTCGATACGCGGCGGAGCGTGGCGTGCGAGCCTCGACGTCCTCGCTCGCACCCGCGGATTCCCGAAACCGCGATGGGGAGGGGGCGTCGCGAGGCACCGGCACCACTGAACCGACTGCTTCGTTCGCAGAACCGGACGTGGAAGCGTCCCGTGCCAGCATCGGGACAAGGATCAAGAGTTATGTCGGTCAGCGCCTGTTTGGCCCCTCGATGTCCATCCGCGTTCAGAATACCACAAGCCCAATGGTGGTAGAGGCGTTCCAGTCATGGACGACTGCAGCAACATGGGCAAAACGTTACCCTATTGAATAGCAGATATTTGATGGCAGTCGCACGATGAAAGAGGCTCTTGATTCCTTGCGTGAGTTCGACTACTACCCCCGCTAGAGAAACTGTTTGCTCGATCCGGAGCGCTGAACTGGGATTGAAGTCCGTGCGAGATCGTAGATTCTGACCCGACAAAACCGTTGACAAGCTATGTTTGGCTACCTATACTAGTTCAGTGTGGAGCCAAGGGCGGTTGTGGCCGCCCCACGCCCACACCTTTGCCCTTTTGGGATCGCTCGTTGTTCTCGATGGCCAGCGGCGGAAATAGATTTGCCTCTGACAACCTGGGAAGCGATTCCACTTCACCCGACTCGCACCCGCTCACAGACTTGCAAGAGGATTAGTCACCTATGGTGATTCTGGATAAGCTGACGGCGTACCTTCTGCTTTTGCTTCCCCAGGCCGGTGGGGGAGGCACGATCAACATTCTCGTGGAACGGTTCAATGAGGGAGGAGGCTGGATGTGGCCCGTGCTCATCTGCCTCATCATTGGGCTCGCCATCTCGTTTGAGCGAATTATCTCGCTCAACCTGGCTGACATTAACACACAGGCCTTCCTACAGCGCGTGAAGCAGGCTCTCGACGACGGCGGCATTCCAGCAGCCGAGGAAGTGTGCGCCAATGAGCGCGGACCGGTTGCCTCCGTGTTTCAGGCCGGATTGCTTCGGGCCGATGAGGGGGTCGACGCTGTGGAAGAAGCGGTTGTGTCCTATGGCTCGATTGAGATGAGCTTCCTCGAACGCGGGCTCGTTTGGCTTTCGCTTTTCATTAGCGTTGCGCCAATGCTCGGCTTCCTCGGCACCGTCATCGGAATGATCCGCGCCTTCGACTCTATTGAGGAGGCTGGAGACATCTCTCCGCGCCTTGTGGCTGGGGGAATTAAGATTGCCCTGCTCACCACGGCCTTCGGGCTCATCGTTGCCGTGATTCTGCAGTTTTTCTACAACTATGCCGTTTCGAAAATCGACCGGATTGTTGCCGAGATGGAAGATGCCTCAATCGAACTGGTTGATGCCCTCGTGGCGCTTGAACGAGGCGATTCGGTGACGGGCGAGAAGGCAATTCCGGAGACTATTGGCGAAAACGAATGACGCCCCCTAAAAGCCTCTCTCTTCCACTTTGTCCTGGGAGGGAAAGGAGAAGGTCCTTCTCCATCTGCACTGCCCCGCTTACTTGAAACTGCGTAATTCTATGAGCAACGTCATTCTTCCCACTGCTATTTGGGCAGCCATCGGCCTCGCTGGGTTGAGCCTGTTGATCATGGGCGCTTCGGGAATTCGGAGCATCTTCTACGGCAAGGTGCGTGCGCTCACGATTGGCATCATCGCCATTCCCGGGGTTCTCGTCATTATCCTGAGACTTGCGTTCGGGTCTTCGGGGACGCCCTGGGTGCAGGCCGGCATGTATACCCTTGTCATCATGTTTGGCCTGCTCTTGGTGGCAATGCTCTTTACGGGGCTCCGGCAACTGTTTCGGAGTGCATTCAGTTGAGGCTGTTGGACACCCTCGAATCGTTTCACTGACGCCGTTTTATCATGGCTGGATTGCTTGAAGATCGACGTGAGAACCGCGACGAAGCGGAAATTCCGACTGCGGGGATGGCCGACATCGCGTTCCTCCTCCTGATTTTCTTCCTGGTGACAACGACGATCAACGTCGACACCGGCATCGGAATGACCCTTCCCCCTGAACTGCAGGAGGATCAGAAGCCCCCGCCTGTGAAAGACCGGAATCTGTTCAAGATCCTGGTCAACTCCAAGGGGGAACTGCTGATTGAGAAAGAGCCAGCATCCATCAGCCAATTGCGCAAACGGGTCAAGGCCCACGTCACCAACTACGGCAACGATCCGGACCTTTCCACCAGTCCGGACAAGGCCGTGATCTCGATCAAAACCGACGCTAAGACGCCGTATGACACCTACATTGAAGTACTCGATGAGGTGTGGATGGCATACCGCGAGATCTGGGACAACATGGTCGTTTCTCGTCAAACACCGGATGGAGAACCGATCGATTTGAATGGGGACTTTTCCAGCTATCGGGAATACGCCAGTAGCTTGGAGCCCGGTGAGGAAAACAAGGTCCGCGAGGCCTTCAAGGCTCAGATTTCAATTGCTGAACCGGATACGGGCGATTAGAGCACCCGCAGTCGCTGGTCCCCTCTACCTAATTTCCACCACTCTTTAGCGTCATGGCTCGATTTCAACGTCGAAGCTCGAACACAGAACCGGAATTTACGACCGCCTCCCTGCCGGACATTGTGTTCATGCTCCTCATTTTCTTCATGGTTTCGACCGTGTTGCGGGAGCAAAACATCAAGGTTCGGACGAAGCTTCCCCAGGCCGAGGCTCTGACCAAGATTGACCAGAAGCGCCTGGTCTCCAAAATTCACATTGGCCCGCTCAAGCGCGGGGAGAAGAAGGGAGAGACGGCCATCCAGATTGAGGACGCCCTGATTGAAGATAGGCGCGCAATTCGCAACATCATGTATAACAAGAAGCAGGAGCAGCCTAAGCTGATTGCTTCGTTGAAGGTGGACCAGGAGTCGGAAATGAAAGTCATAAACGAGGTGCAGCAGGAGCTTCGGAAGGCCGGAGCGCTCCGTATTAATTATTCTTCCAACCGCGAGAATCCACCCAATCAGTAAGCGGTGGGTCTTTTTGTCGAGCAAAAAAGCTCTGCTTTCCGGCAGGGCTTTTTTGTTTGTTGGGCTTCTCTCAAACACAAAACCACTAAGAACGAATGGCGCACTCTATCACTCTTCTCCCCGGAGATGGCATTGGGCCTGAGGTGACCGAAGCAGCGATTCAGGTTATCGAGGCTGCCGGAGTCGACGTTTCCTGGGATCGGCACCGCGTGATCGGGCAAACAGCCGTTGAGCGGGGACGTCCAGCGCTTCCACCGGACGTCATTGACTCGATTCAATCGACGGGCCTGGCACTGAAGGGACCCATCACGACGCCTGTGGGAAAAGGGTTTACCAGTGTGAATGTGCAGCTTCGGCAGCGACTCGACCTTTACGCCAACGTTCGGCCTTGTACAAATCTTCCTGGTCTCGAGACGCCCTTCGAGGACACCGATCTCATCATCTTTCGGGAAAACACGGAGGGGCTCTATTCGGGAATCGAAAACTTTGACGAGCGCCTGCAGATTGCCGACTCCATTGCTCGCGTCACGAAGCAGGGATCGGAGCGCATTATCCGCTTTTGCTTTGAGTACGCGAAAGAACACGGACGCGATCGCGTCACCCTTGCTCACAAGGCGAACATTTTGAAGAAGACCTCTGGCCTGTTTCTGGATGTTGGCCGGGAGATCGCTGCTGAGTATCCGGAGATCACCTTTGACGACGCTATAATCGACGCCCTGTGCATGAAGCTCGTCATGAATCCGGACGAGTACGATTGCATCGTGAGTACAAATCTGTTTGGGGACATTTTGAGCGACCTCACGGCAGGCCTCGTAGGCGGTCTGGGCGTCACCGCAGGTGCCAACATCGGGGACAACCATGCCGTTTTTGAGGCTGTACATGGCAGCGCCCCCGATATTGCCGGCCAGAACGTAGCCAATCCCAGCGCGCTTATACAGTCGGCGGTGATGATGCTGGATCACATCGGAGAAGCGGATGCGGCGAATGCTATCGAAGAAGCCCTCTTTGACCTCTATCGAGAGGGCTCCGTCCTCACGACGGATGTGGGGGGGGATGCAAGCACCTCCGAATTTGCCGACGCCCTGTCCGATCGTGTGGCCGGACTCGTTGAGGCCTAGTGGGCAACCGAGTTTGGCAATTTTGCTGCCTGTATTCGAGACGACGAGTTTACGATGATTCAGCGCATCCAAACGGTATATCTGTTTCTTGGGGCTCTCGCTCTGGCCGCCCTTGTAGTGTTTGACATGCCCTGGGCGAGTGCGGCGGCCACGACCTACGGTTGGTTTGTACCATCGTTGATCGGTCTTATCGTCGTAACGGCCGGAGCGGCCCTAGGGGCCATTTTTCTGTACGAGACCCGGAAGACGCAGCGATCGGTTGTGGTGGGAGTGCAGGTAGCGACAGTTGTGCTCGCTGCGGTCCTCTACGGCGGCCTCTATTGGACCACTGAGCTTACTTTTCGAGGACCGGCAGGCATCGACTGGGGCAGAACCGCTGCGCTTGTGATGCCCATCGTCGCGTATCTGTTGTTTTATCTCGCCCGTCGCGGCATCGATCACGACATTGAACTCGTCGAGTCGATGGACCGGCTCCGGTAAGGGTCCCGTTGCCATTCGGGGAGGGTTGGCCCTGGAAAAGACGTGTGCGCCCCGCTTGTTGTCTGCTTGTCCACCGTCCCCATGTCGCAGTGGCCCACGCGGGTCTACGTACTTCTCGCGCTCGGCGTATTGAGTTTCACCCTGGCGCCCATTCTGGTTCGGTGGGCCGGAGACGTGCCCGGCCTTGCCATCGCAGTTTGGCGCACGGTGACTGCGGCAAGCGTGCTCCTTCCCGTCGCGATCGGTCGGCGCATTGACGAGGAAATGAGCCGGTTTTCCGGACGGGATGTCGTCCTCATTCTGGGGAGTGGGGTCTTTCTCGGTCTTCACTTCATTGCGTGGATTGAGTCCCTCTATCACACCACAGTCGCAAGCGCGTCGGTCTTCGTGACGTCGAGTCCCATTATTCTGGCGGGCCTGGGGCACGTCCTGCTTGGGGAACGGCTTTCCCGGACGACGATCGGGGCCATTCTTGTTGCTGTGGGCGGGGCCGCTGTCATCGGATGGGCCGATGCCGGCAAAGTGAACCTGGGAAAAGGGGCACTTTGGGGGAACTCGCTCGCCCTGGGAGCCGCCGTTCTTGTGAGCCTGTACCTGCTCATCGGACGGGTGGTGCGGCAGAAAGTCTCCTGGCTGGCGTATGTCACGCCCCTCTACACCGTCGCGGCCGGGACAGCGCTCCTCACGGCCTGGATCAAGGGCGTTCCGCTCTTCGGGTACAGCTGGCCATTTTATGGGCTCTGCGCCGGGCTGGCTCTCGGCCCCCAGGTGCTCGGCCATGGCTCATTCAACTACGCGCTCCAGTATGTCTCGGCGGCCATCGTCGGCATGCTGGCCCTCCTGGAGCCCGTGGGAGCGTCGATTCTTGCGTATTTCCTATTCGGAGAGGTGCCCCCCGTCACATCCATCGTCGGCATGATCGTTGTACTGGCCGCCGTGGCGCTTGTCGTATGGCGACGCAATCGACCCGAGACGGGTCAGGAGGACCGCGCACGGGAAGGAGCCTCTACCTGAAAGGACGCGGAGCGAAACAGTCTGAAGTGAGAGGGTCTACGGCGACCAGGGAGCTCGAACCTGGGAAGGATTGAGCTCGTGTCCTTGGATTCGCCGGACGAAGCGACGGAGGATGTCGCCATTCACCTTGAGCGGCGGTCGCTCCTGCTCGAAGCCGGTGACCGTGCCCTCGTCGTTGCGGTGGAGGCGGAAGGTGAAGACGTAGTCGCCGTCGCCGCTCATCCCCAGGTCGTTGCGGCCGAAGCGGAGATCTTGGATCGTAAGGGCACCGTCCGGCGTCCCTCGCACGGTAAAGAACCCGTGGGAGAACCAGCGGAGGCGGCCTACGAAAGGGCTATCGGCGGCTTCGCCGAGCAATTCATGCTTTTTAGGCACGTAGCGAAATGAGATCTCTCGGTCGTCGTCAAGCAGCGAGTAGTACCCCACGTGGAATCCCTTTTCGGCTTCCGAGATGCCCATCCAAAGCAGGTTGTTGAAGGCCGTGGGTTTGGTGAGGACGTGCTCGGTGGCGTACGTCTTCGATTGGAGGGCGGTCTCGAAGACGTGCTCGACGTAAAGCTTATTGGTGATGGTCACGACCAAATAGGCCGAGCTTAGTATCAGTCCGATGTAGTTGGCCCATCGGCGAGGGCGGGCGGTCGGGGACCACCAAAGGGCCGTAAGCAGGCCCGCAAGTAGTGGCACCGTGTAGAGAGGATCGATAATGAAGATCGTGCTGAACAGCACGGATGAACGCGTGAAGGGCCAGAAAACCTGCGTTCCGTACACGGTGAGGCAGTCGAGTCCGATGTGCGTGAGGAGGACGGTGCTCACCAACACAGCCCATCGTCGCCAGGACGGCCCATCCTCGTGGAGCCAGGCGAGGCCCAACCCGGCCAGAGGAGCGAGGAGAAGCGCAAACAGAAGAGAGTGGGAGGGACCTCGGTGGAAGAGAAGTTCCTGTGCACCCGTCAGAAACGGATTGGCCAGCACGTCGAGGTCGGGAACCGTACCGAAAAACGCTCCCCAGAGCGGTGCTTTTGCGCGTGCCTCGCGTCCGGCGACCGCTTCGCCGACAGCAGCCCCGAGTGTGATCTGTGTAAGGGAGTCCATTGGCGTTTGTGATGCCGGTGAAATAGGGGAACGGACAACAAAGTCGGTTGTACGCCGCGATGACACAATGGAGCCTGCTGGTCCGGTTCAAGCCTGAACGAACTCGTTACGACTTCCCGCTATGCCCGATCGCATTGCATGCTACGCCGAGAACCTCGTGGTTCGGTCCGAACACAGCGAGACGGTTGAGGATCTCGTCTACAAGCTCTTTGAACGTCGTCACCACAGCTACGTGGGGGGACAAGAGCAGGACTGGCTCACGGTGGAACTCGTTCAGTCGCTTCGCCAAGAGAGTGAGGTCTATCGGGAGGAGCTGAGCACCAAGACGGACGGTCCGCTTCCGTTTGCGCTGGGATACTTTCAGGTGCAGGACGGCACGCTTCGACTCACATCCGACAAGGTTCCAGCTAATGTGGCCCCACGGACCCTCGTCCGGTTTCTAAGTGAGTTCGTCGAGCCTGGGGCCCGGTTGTGGTTTGGATCCGCACCGGACGCACGCGGCTGGGAAATCCGCGGCGTAGACGAAGTTGTTGCCCTCGATCCCGACCAGAGTCCACGCGACGATTAACCAGCAGTCGAGCAGAGGAGACGAACGAGGTCCTGGGCGGCTTCTTCCTGGGAGCGGTTTTCGATGGGGGACTCCTCGGGAGGACGAAGTGTGACCGACCGATACGTTCCTTGGTCTTCACCCAAGTACTCTTTCAGATGAAGGCCGATGCCCCGTCCGTCGTGTGCAACGAGACCGGTCACTGTATTGGGACGATTGGGGAACGGTTCTCCGCCCGGAAGCGCCTCGGCGATTGATGCAACGGCCTCGCGAGCGGCTTCTCGCGTGCACTCCTCGAGCCGGACGAAGAGCGTCACCGTGTAGTCGCGATCGAAGGTGACCTTCAGGCGGCTAAAGTTGGGCTGGAGGGGGCGCCAGTGCAGGTCGACCTCCCCGCAGCCTTCCGTGAGTTCGTTGACCGCTGCCAGCAATTCTGGCAGTTCGGCTTCGAGATCGTCCATCATTCGCATGTAGCCCATCATTTCCCCCTGCATCCCGGAGGTGTGTTCGAGTCCCTCCGCGGCCTCCATAGAGGCGGTGTGCAACCAGGACTGCACGGCCTCGGTCTGGGTGATCTTGTCGCTAACCGTCTGGAGGGAGGTCGAGAGGTGAGGCTCGATTCGGGCCTTCCAGTCACTTTTAGAGGGGCTTGACATGGACATGACCGAAGGAATGATGCGACGTTTGGGGAAAGAGAGACAAATACAGCAAATGGGGGGAACGAAATCCCAACTTTGTCATGTAATATCGGCTCTAAACACTAGACAAACCCCACTGGAAAGACCTATTGTGCCTGATCAACCTGCGACTTCGCGGCAACCGAAAGCAATGCCGCTTGACCAGCTTTCGGAGCACCTTCAACTTTCGAAGCAAACGATCGTTCGATGGGTGGATCGCCACCTGATCGACGCGGATCTCTACTGGTCGCTCTCCGACTCGAACGAGGAGATTCGGATGATCGACCTCTCGGACGAAACGCTCGATTTCCTCGAAGACTTCGCTGCCGATTACCGGGACGACGTGGTGAGCCGCACCGAGGCGCGCCGCATTCTCAAGCAGATTGATCGGAAAAAGATCAAGAAGCTGATTCGGGCCGGAGACGTTGAGGACGTCGAGGTTGAAGACGAAACTCGTGTCGTCGTTGGAAGCCTCGAAGATTACCTCATGGAGCGAGAGCGTGAGGAGGAAGCAGAGGAGGAAGAGGAGTAGTTCATCCACGTTGACCCGACCTCCGTTCGGCAGGGCGCCACACCGGAAGAGCTGTCCGGTCGATCGCCACCATGGCCCGTCCCGTCGGCTCGGCCTAAAAGAGCTAGGGGAGAGGGCGAGGCCCCTTGCAGGCCCCGTTATGCACCGCTCTCGCCGAGCATTTTCTCCAGTTGGGGTTTCATTTCTTCAATCGGAAAGACCCCAAGCACCCTTCGTACAATTTTTCCGTCTGGGTTCACGACATAGGTCGTCGGCAGACCGTACATGGCCTCGAAGTGCGACTCTGTCGACTGGTCGGGGTCCAGAACGATCGGATAGTTGATCTCCCGCTCCTCCACGAAGGGCTTGACGACCTCTGCGCCCTCCTGGTCCACGGCAATACCCACGATGACGAGCCCCTCGGACCTGAGGTCACTATAGAGCTCAATCAGGTCTGGGATTTCTCGTCTACAGGGGCCACACCAGGTTGCCCAGAAGTTGACGAGAATCACCTTTCCCTGTTGCTCGGCCAGGTTGAGCGTCCGGCCGTTCATCGTCTCCAGTGTCAGATCGGGGGCGGGAATCGGATTCGTCTGATAGTCCGTGCCCGACTGGGACGAAGTCGTTGATTGCGAGGGATCCGTTGAGCGGTCGTCCCCAGATCCGCAGGCCGTGAGCGCAAGCAGCAGTCCCGCGCAGCACAAGAGGAAGAACGAGCGCATAGGGCAAAGCTAATTGGTGGAGAGGGGAATACGACGCAATTCCTCACGGAGCCGGTCGGCGGTTACGTTGAAATGAGAGGTGTCGAAGACGGGCTCTTTTTCATGCAGCAGGATGGCCTGCGGCGTCTCGTGGCGCACGTCTAGGTCCGCCTCAATCTCGTCGGATACGGACCGGTGATCTTGAACGACCACCCTGTACACCGGAACGTCTTCGTCTTCGACCAGCTCCGTCATCTCCGTGTTGGCCTGTCCGCTGACGGGACACGTCGAGCTATGCTTGAAAATGAGCACCGGTGTTTCCTCGGACTGGGCAAGGGCTTCGGTCCAGTCCGCGTCCGAAGTCAGGGGGTGGAAAGGAGCGTCAGACATGAAAGCCATACCGATTATTGCGCAAGGCTGAGACGATGTGGATACTGCAAAAGCTAAGCCATGATACACAGACGCGGTGAACTATCGGTCAATCCTGTTACGGAGATGCGCCCCCAAATCTGGAGCATGAGGTCTACTCATCGCCGTGAATTAAGGCCGGCTCCTTGCCCAGAGCCATGAGCACTCTTTTGGGAGGTCGAGAACCCCGTTTCCTGAAGGTTACGTTCCTCGTGGTCTCGTCGAGCAGGGGGCTCCAGGAACGCGCCCCTTACCGGGTCGTGGAAGGGAGGACTGAGGAATCTCGTCATCATCCCGATTAATCACACCCGATCGTTTTTGCTTATGAGCACCGTTTCGGACACCGGCGCCGAGGACGTACGCTGGGCCCTC
>CAZTDC010000056.1:0-12867 GCA_964612165.1 uncultured Salinivenus sp. | reverse complement strand
GCGGAATGTCCATGTCGCGCGACTCGCGGATCGGCTTGCCCCCGTCCATCGACTCGAGGACGGCAAACTCGCGAGACTTTTCCTTGATCATCCGGCCGATGCGGAAGATGTACTTCGCCCGCTCGCGGCCCGGCAGATCCCGCCAGTGCGATTCGTAGGCGGTCCGGGCCGCGTTCACTGCCCG
This sequence comes from uncultured Salinivenus sp., assembly GCA_964612165.1. Lineage (GTDB taxonomy): Bacteria > Bacteroidota > Rhodothermia > Rhodothermales > Salinibacteraceae > Salinibacter. Next base: position 12,683 of record CAZTDC010000056.1, on the reverse strand, counting down.
GTCGACGGTCGATTCGTGCGCTAGTCCCACCTCGGCGATCGTCTCCTCCGTCGCGGGGTTGATCGACGGGAAGTACTCGTCCGCCTCGTGGAACTCGCCGTCGATGAAGGGGCCGTACCGGTCCTTCAGGCGTACGTGGTCGGCGGACTGCGGGGCCGGAGCATACTCCCACCGGTCGCCAAACAGCAGTTCGCGGGCCGTATCAGGAGCCGCCTCTAATTCAGTCATGGTCCGTCGGGTCGTGTTGGGAAGACTGAAACATCCACTTTTGGGCGCTGAACGTTCAATGCTGGCGCGTTCAACGCAAGAGAGATCATCCCAGCGACAGGTAGCGCTTCGAGTGATAGCGCCCGTGCCGCTCCTTCTCCAGTTGCAGCAGCAGGTCGTTCAGGAGCGAGGAGGCGCCGATACGGAAACGATCGGGCGTCAGCCAGTCGTCGCCGAGTGTTTCCTTCACCATCACGAGGTAGCGGAGGGCTGTCTTCGCGTCGCGGATGCCGCCCGCCGGCTTCATGCCGATCTTCTCACCGGTGTCGAGGTAGTGGTCACGAATCGCTTCCAGCATCACCAGGGTGACGGGCATGGTAGCGGCAGGCTTGATCTTGCCCGTGGAGGTTTTGATGAAGTCGGCGCCCGCATCGATCGCAATCTGACTCGCGCGGCGAACGGCGTCGTAGGTCTCCAGTTCACCCGTCTCCAGAATCACTTTTAGGTGGGCATCCCCTGAGGCCGCGGCCAACTCGCTAATCTCGCGGTGCACGCGGCCGTACCGACCGGACAGAAACGCGTTTCGGTTCATCACCACGTCGATCTCGTCGGCCCCGGCGTCGCGAACGCGCTCAACCTCTTCCACGCGTTCGTCGAGGGCGGCCTGGCCGCTGGGAAAGTAACTGGCCACCGAGGCCACGTTCACGTCCGCCCCGGCCACCTGCTCCCGTGCCACCGAAACCATCGGCGGATAGACGCAGACAGCTCCCACGGACGGGTAGTCTTGATCACTTCGGGGATCGGGGGTGAGGGCCTTCTGACAGAGTGAGCGGACCTTGCCCGGCGTGTCGGCCCCCTCCAGGGTCGTCAGGTCTAGCATCGTGATCAGCATCTTCAGTCCCTCCACCTTCGCCTCCGTCTTGATGCTACGAGAGGCCAAGCGGGACGCCCGCTCTTTGGCAGCCACCTCGTCAACGGTAGGTACTTGCGGCGGACGGTAGTCCGACTCATCGATCATCTTCATGGGACTGAGCAGTTCCGTTACGGAGACACACTCTGAGCGAGCGCCCGCCTTCGCTTCTCCCTCCCAAGCGGTGACACGTGAATTGATTTCGGGGGGAGTTGATTCACGACGATCGGATGTAAAGACCCAATCGAGCGACGGGGGCTCGACTGTCGGCCACTTTCCGGGCTTGCTGGTACAACAGGAAAGTTCGGGCGTGAGAAGCTGTTTGGCGGATTGTCTGAGGCCTACGACTTCGTGGATCTCGTGCAAAAAGGCTTCAACGCTCACCCGGTAGCACCGCTACAGGAGTTCGCTCGGGCGCCTTTCTGGCACTTCACCCACTGTGTCTCGGCTGATCATCCATCCACCAAACAGCTTCTGAGACGGTCACCAGTCCTGCTCTCGGAGAGCCGAGAGTTGAATGCCGGAAGGTGTGCCCCCCAAGAGGAGGGTCTTCTTTCCTCCCCAAAGCACCGTAAACCGCCGCGAGGTGGAGACCGCTGGCGCTCAGGGGCAAAGACATCTTGGCGAGTATCGACAAAATCACCCCCACTTCCGTACGCACAGACTCACACACCCAACTCAGTCAGAATCCCAGCTGTCCCCATGGAAACGGACAACGAATGCGGAACCGAGCATTACCGCTCGACTAGTTCGTCCAAGTCGTACCGCTTGCGCTTGTCCCAGAGGGTCTTCTTCGAGATGCCCAGATCCTCGGCGATGTCCGCGTAACTGTCATCGCTACGGGCCTCGAGAGTCTGGCGAATGTACGCTTTTTCCACATCCTTGAGCGTGCGACCTAGTGGAAACTGGAAGGCCTCTCCGGCGGCGCTGATCTCGTCGAGCTCTCCCGGAGGCGCGAGCGTCAGGTCGTCGGCACTGATGAGATCGTCGTTGGTGAAGATCATGGCGCGCTCCAAGACGTTCCGGAGCTCCCGAACGTTGCCGGGCCACATGTGGTCGCGCAGCTTCTCTTCGGCGTCGTCCGTAAAGCCCTTCACGTCGCTTCCAAACTCCTGGTTAAACTCGCTCACCATGTGACGAGCGATGAGCATCACGTCGTCGCCCATATGGCGAAGGGCCGGCATCTTTACGTTCACCACATTGATGCGGTAGAAGAGGTCCTTGCGAAAGGAGTCCTCCTGAACGCTCTGCTCCAGGTTCGAGTTGGTCGCACACAAAATGCGGACGTCCGCCGACAGGTCTTCCACCCCTCCGAGACGTCGGAACTGCCGACTCTCAAGGAAAGAGAGCAGCTTGGCCTGAAGGGCCATACTCATTGAATCGATTTCATCGAGGAAGAGCGTGCCCTCATCAGCCACCTCGATGAGCCCTTCCTTCGAGTCGCGGGCATCGGTGAAGGCCCCTTCTTCATACCCAAAGAGCTCGGCCTCCAGTAGATTGTCCGGAAGCGCCGCGCAGTTGATGTCGGTGAACGCCTCCTTGGCACGGGGGGAATTGTAGTGTAGCGTCTTGGCCGCCAGGTTTTTGCCCGTGCCGGTCTCCCCCGTGAAGAGGACCGTCGTGTCGGAGGCGTTGCAGAGCGTCTCGATTGTGTCTCGGACCCGAACGATGGCGTCACTCTCGCCCAGAATGCCCTCAATCGGATACTCCTGCTGCTGTTCGGTCTTAATCTGCTCCAGCTCCTGCTGCGCCCCGTAGAGCTCAATGGCCTTCTCCAGAAGCGCACGCATCTCTTCCAGATTCACAGGCTTCTGGATGTAGTGAAACGCGCCCTGGCGCATAGCCTCCACGGCGGTCTGTACCGAGGAGTGCGCAGTCATAATGATCACGGGCACGTCCACCCCCCGTTCTTGCAAGGTCTCCAGGAGCTCGACCCCATTCATCTCCGGCATCATCATATCCGCCACCACCACGTCGGGCTCCTCTGCCCCCTCCTCCAATTCATCGAGCATAGAAACGGGATTTAGATATGCCTTGACCTCATAGCCATCCCGTTCAAGGACGTTCGAAAAGAGATTGCCGATTTTCGGCTCGTCGTCAACAACAAAAATCCGCTTATCCATAGGGTAGAGGAGCTTCTGGTTAAGAGCAGTTTTCGTCGTCCAGAGTTACAAAATGTAGCTCGGACGCGTCGAAAACAAGCGCTCAGGGGGTATTCTTACGGACTGAGTGGACTGTCTACGTCTTCAGCCACGGAGTAGACGCGCAGCTGCTGCACAAAGATTCCTGAGGATATACATATTCACCCAAATCAGCCCAAGCCCTCAGCCCCCTCCTCGCCCTATTCCGTCCAAACCGATAAAACCAACAACTCTTTGCCCCCACCGTATGACGACGGCGGACTGTTGTACTGCCTCCCGTTGAGGAGCTCTCTTCTATGCCCCTACGTCGCTTCGCTCTCGGCCTCGTTCTCCTATTCCTAACAGGATGCGGCTCACCTGACGACGCGCCCTCCAACACAACGGTCACCGACGACCTGGACCGGACGGTTCAGCTCGACCGGCCGATCGATCGGGTCATCTCCCTGGCCCCCAACCTCACCGAGCTGGTGTACGCAGCGGGAGCCGGGTCCACCCTCGTCGCCGTCACGCCCTCCGACGACTTCCCGCCCGCCGTCGATAGCCTTGATCGGATAAGTTCGCTTCCCGTCGACTTCGAAGCGGTGGCCGCCAAGAATCCGGACCTCGTCCTCGCCACCGATCAAATCAATCCTCCGGGCGACACCGAGACCTTCGAGGCGATCGACGTGCCCATCTACTTCTTCTCGTTCTCCTCACTCGACGACGTATTCGGCGCCGTCCGAACGATGGGCACGCTCTTGGGCACTGAGGCAACGGCCCGGGACAGCGCCGAGGCCCTCGAACGCCAGCTTGCCGCGCTCCGCACCCGCACCGATTCGTTGACCCGGGCCGAGCGGCCCCGCGTCCTCGTTCTCATCGGAGACGAAACCCTCTACAGCTTCGGAGCGGGCAGCTACATCCACGAGCTCGTCGAGTTGGCGGGGGGGGAAAGCATCACGGATTCGCTCGATACTGACGCCCCGACCCTGAGCGAAGAGTTTGTGCTTACCGAAAAGCCGGACGTGATCGTAGGCGCCTGGGGACCGGAGTACGACCCCGATCGTCTTCTTGAGCTGCATCCCACCTGGGACGTGGTCCCCGCAATCCAAAACGATCGGGTCTACAGCCTGCCGTCCAGCCTGCTCCTCCGCCCGGGACCGCGTCTCGTGACGGGTGCTCGTCGAATGGCCTCTCGTCTCCACCCGGATCGTTTTGGGATCCGCGCGGACTCGACGACCCGTACGGCCCGTTCCTCTTCGCCGTCTGTCCCAATAGAAGGTTCCTCTACCGAATGAAGCGCCCGTGGCTCATCGGCCTGGGGCTGGTGGGAGGCCTCCTCTTCACCATCGGAACGGTTGTGTCGATTGGCAGCACCGCCATCGGCTGGTCCGATACATACGGCGTTCTGGCACATCACCTCCTGGGGCTTGAGGCTTCGATCCCCCCCACCGTGGACCGCATCGTTTGGCAACTTCGTCTGCCCCGCACCATCCTGGCCTGCCTCGTGGGCGGCGGCCTTTCCATCATCGGGGTGGCCATGCAAACGCTCGTTCGCAACCCGCTGGCCGAGCCCTACATCCTGGGCATTTCGAGCGGAGCCTCGGCCGGGGCATCGCTCTTTTACCTTGGCTTTCTGCCGCCCCTCCTCTCGAAAACGTTGACAATGCCCCTCGCGGCCTTCCTCGGGGGCCTCGCTTCGATTAGCCTCGTCTACCTCGTGGCGCGCGACGGGCCGCGCGTCTCGGTGTCGCGCCTGTTGCTGGCCGGCGTCGCCATGTCGGCCCTGATGGCCTCGCTTACCTCGTTCGTCACCTTTTCGTCGCCGGAGCCCGACAAGCTGCGCGCTGTGCTCTTCTGGCTGCTCGGGTCGCTGAACGGGGCCCGCTGGACAGAACTCCCCATTCCGGCCGTCACCACGGGCGTCGGGCTCATCGCAATGCTCGCCCTCGCCCGTCCCCTCGACGCAATGCTCGTGGGCGAGGAACCGGCCCATAGCCTGGGCATGCCTGTCGAAACCCTCAAGAAGGGGCTCATCGGGCTGGCCGCCCTCGTGACCGGGACACTCGTTGCCGTCTCAGGAGCAATCGGCTTTGTTGGCCTCATCGTGCCGCACGCCGTACGCCTGATGGTGGGCGTGCCCCACCGGCGACTGGTGCCCCTCAGCTTTCTGGCCGGCGCCATCTTCCTCTGCTGGGCCGACCTCGCGGCGCGCACGATTCTCCCCGCCCAGGAGTTGCCGGTGGGCATTCTCACGGCCCTCTGCGGCGTGCCCTTCTTCCTCATCCTCCTCCGTCGCCGAAACTATCACTTCGGCTAGCGCACGACCGCCTCGCACTCACTGTGGAGGAGGACTCGGCTCCGGTCGCTGGGGCGGTGCGCCCGCGTCGGCCTCGGGAACCGGAACGGCGGCTTCCTCGGTTCCGTCCTGCTCTCCGCCCGATCGGACGAACCGTCCTACCTGTCGGTGAAATCGCCCAATGAGGAGGACCGCCGCCGTGGCCAGTCCCACGACCAGTCCCCACCACAGCCCTTCCGGACTGCTGCTCTGCACGCCCCAAACGTAGCCCGTCGTTAGACCGACGCCCCAGTAGGTAATCGCGGCGATGCCCATCGGCACACGCGTATCCTTGAGTCCCTGCAATGCCCCATGGGCCGCCACCTGCGCGCCGTCAAAGACCTGGAAGATGGCCGCAACCCCAAGCAAGCGAATCGCCAGCGCAATCACGTCGGCATTGCCGGAAGCCGAAAGGTCCAGGTACAATCCCACGATGGGCCGGGGCAGCGTGACGAAGAGGATGGCCGTCCCGATCATGAAAAGGGTGGACAGCCCCATTGCCACCCCCCCTGCTCGCCGAGCACCGGCCACATCCCCACGCCCCGCGGCCTGTCCCACCCGCACCGTCCCGGCCATTCCAATTCCGAGGGGCACCATGAAGGCGAACGCCGCACACTGCAGAGCGACTTGGTGCGCTGCGAGGGCCGTCGTCCCAAGCGTCCCCATCATGACGGTCGTCACCAAAAACAGGCTCGACTCAATGCCGCGGGAGACGCCCATGGGCCCACCGATGCGAAACAGCTCGCGCAGATACGCCGGGTCGGGCAGCCGAACGTGACGAAAAACGTTGTGCTCGGCAAAGGGCCCAGCACGGTGAACGAACAGTGCCAGAAGGCCAAAGAGACTCGTCATAACGATGGACGTCGCCCAGCCCGTTCCGGCTAAGCCGAGCGCGGGCAGCCCCCAGTGTCCAAACATGAGCAGTTCGTTAGCCCCTATGTTTAGACCCACGCCAACCAGCGAAATGATCGTTACCGGCAGGGGCCGTGAAAGCCCCTCTACGAAACTTCGCAGTGCCCCGAACCCCAGAAACGGGAGGATGCCCCACCGGGCGGCGAGCAGATACGCCATTGCCCCGTCCACAGCAACGGCATCCTGCCCCGACCACTGCAGAACCGGCTCCATTGTACTCAGAATGGCGACGATGAGGAGGCCGAGGATCAACGCAAGCCACAGGCCCTGCCGCACGCTCCTCGACACGACTGTCGGCTCCCCCGCGCCCACAGCCTGCGACACCATTGGCCCCACGGCCCGGACCGTTCCCATGCCCATGATGGCGAAGAAGAAAAAGACCGTGTGACCCAGTGCGACTCCGGCCAGAGCATCCGGCCCCAGTCGCCCCACCATCACCGTGTCCACGAAGCTCATGGAGATATGCGCCAGCTGGGCTGCCACCACGGGCCCCGCAAGCCGCAGAGATGCACGCAATTCTCGACGCAGAGACGACAGTGGGGACACAGTGCAGAAGGAAGGAGACCTAGGGCCAAAGCGCACCCCTGCCCAACTTACGAACCGCCCCGGGGTTCACCCGTCCCACCAAGCCCCTCCCGCAAACTCACACCGTCTTCGACGAACGAACGGATTTGTGCTACGGCCCTGCCTCAACAGCAGAACATCGTCGACTGCCTTTTGCCAAAAGAAGGTGAGGGGCTAAAGACACCGACGCCAAGAGAATTGGAAGCGCTTTCCCAAAGCGGACACGTCAATCAAGAAGCCGTAGAAGCCCCGTAACTCTAAAACGGACGCCCTCTCCGCACTACCGGCGTTCTCCCCCCTGAATGTCCTCGAGAAACTCATCCACCTTCTCCTCAAGCGGCTCGTCGTCGGACGCCTCTTCAACGACGTTTTTTCCTTCTTCCTGACCTGAGATTTCCTCGGTGGACGCTTCCGGTGAACTCCCTCCCCTAAGATAGGGATAGAGTGCAGCCGCAAGTAGCACATTAACGAGCACGAAAAACGCGATTGCAACCAGAATGGTGCCCGAATGGAGGGAAAAGTCAATCCGTTCCTCCGTCTGGGGAAGAATCGTCAAAAGGATGTAACCTGCCTCAATCATAAGTACCGATGTAACGTGATTCGTCAGTCAATGACATCGAGAACGACCGCGCTCAACGTGAAATCTATTCCGAAAAGGGACATCAAAAACAGGAGTTGGATGCGGTCTTAACCGCGCTTTGTAGGCTCATAAACCAACAGCTAGAACTGCTACAGATGTAACGTGAAGATGATCCAGAAATAAGGTCCCCTCTACCAAAGAGGCTCAAACTGAAAGAAAGATTGTGACAGAGAAAGAGACAAAAGTGTGCTATCAATGGTCAGTACGTCCGCTGCGGGCGCGTGGAGCAAGACTGTGCTCTCACTAATTTGCCGACATCACCGATTGCAAAATGGCGTCTATCAGTGGTTCCCCTCCACGGGCAAAGAGAGCTGTAATTGGAAAAGGAGAAGAGGCCGAACAGAAACCTCCGGGGGGCCGTGGCAAGCTATCAGTTTGGTTTAGCCCGGTCCCTCAACGTCTTCCCTTTGCCATCGCTCCTCCTTCTCCCCGTCCAAAGACAACAACCTTCGGCAACGGGTAGACAGTCGGAGATGTGCCCCCCTCTGTCTCAAGAATCGTCCTCAACGGAAAACGGAAAGGGGCCCGTGCGTCTCGAAGAACTGGGGATTGGCCTCCTCTACGGCCTGCTTATGGGTAGGCCATTCGTCCTCAAAGAAGTCGTTGACGCGGTCCAGTGCAACGCGCAATCGCTGTTCATCTCGTTCGAGGGCAATGCGCTCCGTTTCATTCGGGGCCTCATCCTCCGTGCCCAGATAGAAGCTGACCTGACCGAGGCGTGCGTCTACGAGCGTCGGGTCGTCGCGGATGCCTTCATACTCCTTCGGAATGATCTCATGGAGAAGGGCATCGGCGGAGTCGGCCATCGCCTGCCCTTTCTGCCGGGCGTTCTGGGCCGTGGAGTCGTCGCGACCGTCGAGCTGACTGTTGACCTGCTCCACGGTCTTCTTCGCTGCTCGCAACCGATCGGCTGTCTTCGTCGCGTCAATTTGCTGCGCCGGAGCGGGGCTCGCAATCAGACCAATCAAAAGGCCGGCAAGAAGCGCAATCACACATGACAAACGGATTGGACTCAACAGCGTCATGGGACAGAATCGTGGGGCAATCCCGAGGAGCCGTGAACGAAACCATGGGGATCTGCATCGATGAACAGAATAACGGAGGGGGGTCCCCCGTCAACCATCAGCAACCACCACAGTCCGGGGGGATCGAACCTTCAAAGGAGCCCGCACGCTCATTCGTCCTCCCTCGAAACGCGTTGCCCGCACCCAACTTCTTGTCAAACACGACCCTGTGCCATCACTTCGTCGTAGCTTCAGGACCTCTCCCGTGCCCCTTCAACCGACCAGCGTCCGGTCTTCAACCCTGAGTAGAGTAATTTCGCTTCGTCGATAAGCAAACCAAGTGCCCCGAGTGGCTTCGCTATGAACACAACCATTTACACCCTCGGCTACGCCCAATGGGCGATTGACGAGGTGGTAGACCAGATGGATGCGCTCGATGCGAGTCTCGTCGACGTGCGACAGTCGCCCCACACCACGAAGCCCGGCTTTGCCAAAACGGACCTGGAGGGACGCCTCGGAGACCGGTACGTGCACCTCCCTGCGTTCGGCAACGTCAATTACAAGGAGGGGCCCGTTAAATTGGCTGCCCCAGACAAGGGCCTCCCTGCGGTACGCGACATGGAGAGCCCCCCCGTTCTGATGTGCGGCTGCCAGCACCCGGAGCCGTGCCACCGGTCCACGGTCGCCCAACTCCTGGCCAACCGCCTCGGGGGACCCATTGAACACCTCCGTGCTCCCAGCGAACGAGCACAGCCCGGCCTTTTCGACGAGGGCCCTGGGGCGTAATCCTGCGTGACACTCTCCCCACTCCCCTGTCCCTCAAAAGCTTGAACGGTCACCCCCCAAGCCCGAACTAAACGGACTCAACGGCGGCCTCTCGGAGCGACGACACCACGTTGATCTCGCTGTGGAGGGTGCGGTGCACCGGGCACTTGTTGGCAATCTCGAGGAGCCGCTCACGCTGATCGGGTCTCAGATCGCCGGTGAGCTCGATCTCACGCTCGATGTGATCGACCTTGCCCTCCGTCGTGTCACAGTGCTCGCAATCCTCGGCGTGAATCTTCTCGTGCGAGAGCCGCACCGTCGCTTCGTCCAGCGGCCAGTCCTTCCGGTCGGCGTACATCCGGAGGGTCATGCCGGTGCAGGTGCCCAGCGCGGACAGGAGCAGGTCGTAGGGGGAGGGACCGGCATCATCCCCGCCCACGTCCTCCGGCTCGTCGGCCACGAGCGTGTGCCGACCCGCCGCGATCTCCGTGCGATAGCTCTCTTCGGTTTTTGTCACCACCTGTCCTTCTCCGTGCTCCGTCGGCTCCTCCCCGGTCTCCACGTACTTCCGGGCCCAGGCGCCGAGGACGACGCCCACGTACTCCGCGTCGGAGGGATCGGTGAGCAGGTGGTGCGCGTCGTCGAGTGACACGAAGCTCTTCGGGTGCTTGGCCGCCTCAAAAATCCGGCCCGCGTTTCCGATCCCCACCGTGCGGTCCACGGGCGAGTGAAAAATCAGTAGGGCCCGCTCCAGGGTCCGGATGGTCTCCTCCATTCGCGTCGCCGCGAGGTCCTCAAGAAACTGCTTGCGAACGGTGAAGGTGCGACCTGCCAGCGTGATGCGGGCCTCTCCACTGCTCTTGATCTCTTCGAGGGCATCCTCGAGATGACGCGTCACGTGCTCCGGGTCGTATGGAGCCCCGATGGTGGCGACCGCCTCCGCGCTGCCGATCTGGTGGGCCGCCTGCAGAACCGCCGCTCCCCCCAGCGAGTGTCCGACCAGAATCCGAGGAGCCTCGTGGTGCTCGGCCAAGTACTCGGCTGCCTCCACCAGATCGTCGATGTTGGAGGAAAAATTTGTGTCGGCGAAGTCGCCCTCGCTCTCCCCGAGCCCGGTGAAGTCAAACCGCAGCACGGCAATGTTCTGTCGGTTCAGGGCGCGACTGATGGCCCCGACCGCCCGCAGGTCCTTCGAGCACGTGAAGCAGTGCGCGAAGAGCGCAAACGCGTCCGGCGCTCCCTCTGTGGGCATGTCGAGCCGGGCGGCCAGTTTGTCGCCCTGTTTGTTGGTAAAGCGAACCTTTTCGAAGGCCATGGGTGCTGAAGGGGTGTGATCGAGAAGCAGATGAACGAGGATGTTAGAACCCACCCTCAGAGTTCCGTTCTGGCACGCTCGTCCCGAGTCCGTGTTCTATTATGGCCCGGGTGAGCACGGTTCGGCACGTGCCGCCCTTGCCCTCTACATTCTTTGGGAAGATCGGCCCGCGGCCGAGCCTTGGTTTCGCCCTTCCCCCCTTCGTTACACCCGTTTCCCGGGCGAAAACGAACCGCTCCCCATCACTGAGGCGCTTCCGAGGGCACGCTCACGTCGAAGGAAAACCGGCGCGTGTCGTTCGGCGCGCCGTCCTCGAAGGTTCGCTCTGCGAATGTGACGTGGCCCGCTCGGTCAATCAGGAGCACGGTCGATGCCCGGGTGCCGTAGTTTTCTCCGTCGATGAAGATGGGCGAGAGCATACGTTCCCGCTCCTTGCCAAATCCCGTCTCCGGCAGTTGATCGTCCGGGGCGGGGCGACGGTCGTCGAGCAAATCAAGCAGAGAGTCGGACGTGACCTCATCCTTTTCGATCCGGACCTGGAGGCCCTCCTTCGCCCGCCGAACCTTGGGCCAGGGCGTGTCGAGACGGTCGTTGCTGAGGCCGTGAAGGCCGGATTCGACGGCCTGGACAGTGCCCTCCCGGTTCGAGAGGTAGTAGAGCGCATTCGGGGTGCCCAGAAGCAAGTTGAAGCCGTTGTACTGATCGGCCTCCGCCGCAATGCGGTCAAGATAGGCACGGGGCGCAGGCTCCTCGCGGAGATAATCGGCCACGAGGGTGCCGCGGGAGCGTGCATCGTTCCGGCGCGGGTGGTCGTCGCGAATGTTGGTGACGACGCCCCAGTACCCGTTCCGCGTGATCCCCATCCAGGTGCCGCCCGCCTTCAGGTCGCGTCCAGCCAGGACGTGGGGCGCGTCGTCCCAGTAGTCGGCCGGAGCCGTTGGGCGCTCGTAGAATTCGTCACGATTCCCCCCGAAAATCAGCGAATACTCGGGGTGAGCGTCATTCTGGAAAACAAGCAGGCACATGGGACGAGTTGACCAGCGACAAAGCTAGGGGTTCAACCGTACGTTCCGAGCGATTCCGTGGTCCTCCTAGTCGGACCGCTTTTCCACGGCGACGAGGCGCGGGGGATCGTTCTGCTGATTCACAAATTGGTAGGAGAGAACCTGGAACTGGATCTGTTTCAGCTCAGCGGCCCACTCATCGACGGCCTCCGCTTCTTCTTCGCCCCCCTCGTGCCCCGTATATAGCACCACGGTGACCACCCCGTCCGGTCGGAGCACCTTCACGGCCGCGTCGAGGGCCGGAATGGTGGTCTCCGGCGCCGTCGTGAGGGAGGACGAGCTCCCCGGAAGGTACCCTAGGTTGAACATCACGGCTCCCACCCGTCCGTGCAGGGCTTCCGGGAGATGTCGATGCAGGTTCTCATGTCCCGCCTGAAGGAGTTCCACGTCCGCTGGAGGCTCCTCCTCCGCCAGCCGGGCACGGGTCTGTTCGATGGCCTCTTCCTGCACGTCAAACCCAAACACACGCCCGCCGTCCCCCACCGCCTCCGCGAGCACTACCGTGTCGTGCCCGTTTCCCACCGTCGCGTCGAGGGCCACGTCGTCCGGCTCGAGCGCTCGGCGAACAAGCACGTGCGCAAAGTCAAGTACGGAGTGAATCGGCATGATTGACGTAGAGTAGAGGATGTATTTTGAAGAGGGACTGGCAGCGACCTTTCAACTCGCACCAGTATCGAACATGAGGGCGCTTCTGAACGTCAGGGAAGGCCTGAAAGTGGAGAAACTGGTCGCGACCACTTCCCATTCTTCCCAGACTCTGAATATGTTTTCGGACGGAAAGAGCCCATGCGGCCGGTTCTATCGAACATCCGGGGGTCCGTTCGCCGAAACTCCTCGAATTTTGCTT
>CAZTDC010000055.1:0-12932 GCA_964612165.1 uncultured Salinivenus sp. | reverse complement strand
CTGCTTCTGCCATGTCCGCGGAGACGCACATGACGGTCTCGATCACGTTCCAATCGCCGCAGTCACCGTACGAGGGAGGGCAAGGCGAGTCTACCCTACACGAGCGGAGCCTAGACGACGTGCCCAAATCCAAGGCCGTCCGAATGGCTGAAGACTTCACAGCCTATCGGTCTCAAGAGGCTGTCAATCGGCGGAAGCTTTATCGGTACGGCAGGGAGGAGCAAGAGCGACTTGTGGCGCTCGACTTCGAGGAAATCGTTGCCGTCGTTGCCTCGGAATCCTCATCTTCGTGATAGAGATCCGCCCTGATATTGCCCTCAGCAAGCGGGTCGTGCTTTACTTTTTGGCGTCCACGAATGGGGGCAGCTCTTCCGGAATGGTCCAGCGGTGAACCGTTTCGCCAGCCGACTTCCAGGTGGTGTCTGGTTTCCACTCACCCATGTCGAAGTCGTGGGAGACCACCCGGGTCCCGGGTACTAGTTCGTGAAAGAGCTTCGGACGGAGCTTGGTGTTGACGGACGGGAGAAGGTAGAGGGTCACGACGGTTGCCTCGCTGATGTTGGCCTCGAAAAGGTCGCCTTCTCGGAATTCAACGAGGTCGGACACTCCGGCTGCTTTTGCATTCTCTCGGGCCTTCTTCACCAGGCGGGGTTTAATCTCAATACCGACGCCCTGTGCCCCAAACTTCTTCGCGGCCTTGATCACGATGCGCCCGTCTCCGCTGCCCAGATCATACACCACGTCCTCCTCGCTCACATTGGCAAGCTCCAACATCTTGGTGACGATGGTCTCTGGGGTTTTGACGAAAGGGACATCTCCGGTCGGGGCAAATGTGGTGTCGAGTGTATTATTCGGAGGGGCTATGAGGGCCTCCGAGGTCGAGTCGATGGAGGTGGTAGAGGCCTGCTCCTGTGCACAGGCGGCGACTAGCAAGAGACTGACGAACAGCAGAGTCAGTAGGCGAGTGCAAGCAATGAAGCGGGGCATGAGCAGGTGCTTTGCGGGTGATTAGAGGACAAGGCGCGAACGGAAACCGTCTGTGGACGGGTTCCTGGGGGAGCGTCGAGCATTCAAAGGTGCAAATGTCGTGTCATTCATCGCTCTACTATGCGATTGGCTAAACCGGGGAAGCAGGGCGATGTTAATGGCAGCATGCAGATGACGCTCATCTCACGTGTGGAATCGCGAGCCGGATCGGTACATGAAAAAGTACTGCATTGACTGTACACCGAAGGTTCCAATCCACGATGGACATAGCATATCTCCTGCCTCGCTTCGATTCTGCAAGTCTCGTTGTCGTCGGACTCCTTTTCTGTCTGCCGTCACAGGCGCAGGATCAAGATGGTCCGACTGGGGCTCTGTCCGGCCAGGTGCTGGATAAGGAAACGGAGGAGCCCCTGGAGGGGGCAACGGTGGCGCTCTGGGTGGAGACCCCAACCGACTCGACGCTCGTAACGGGGGCGGTTACTGGACCGGACGGGCGTTTCTCCTTCGACGAGGTGCCCATACGCAAATACACGCTCCGCGTGAGCTTCGTGGGGTACGCCGACCGACAGTTCCGAGAGACGACCCCAGGTCGGGACGACGCTGAATCCGATCTGGGCGCGATCGGCCTCCGTCCCGAAACGACGCAGGCGGGCGAAGTGGAAGTGACCGCCGATCGGCCAGCGGCCCGAATCGAAACCGACCGCACGGTCTACAACACCGCCGAACGGGCCGTCAGTGCAGGCGGGTCGGCGCGTAAGGTGCTTGAAACGCTGCCGTCGGTCCGGATCGACGTGGATGGTAGCATCAGCTACCGGGGCAACGAGAACGTCGCCCTCCAGATTAATGGGGAGCCGGCCTCCCTCCAGGGCGAGTCGCTGGTGAGTTACCTGCAAAGCCTGCCGTCCGACGCCGTGAAACAGGTGGAGATTATTCCGAATCCATCGGCAAAGTACGAGCCGGAGGGCATGGCGGGCATTATCAATATCGTTCTGGAGCGAGACCTGAACTCGGGATGGGGCGGTGGATTCACGGCTGGGGCGCGCGCCGACGCGAACGGACGGTACGGGGGGAACGGCTCCGTGAATGCGGGCTACCAGTCTGATGGATTGCGCTTCGTGACCACCTATTCGTATCGGCGGGGAGGAGAAGAGGACAGCGATAGTCGGTTTGTCGAGCGATTCAATGGGGACAGTCCGAGCACGCTGATCGACCAGGTCGGGTCGGAGGGCGAGTTGGAGCGGTCGCATTCCGTCACCTCGCGCCTCAACTACAGTCTTGCGGAGGCCACGTCGATTGGGTTTGAGGGGACCTTCAGCGCGCGGCGCGACGAGCAGAGCGGGGAACAGGTAGAGCGGTGGTACGGAGGAGCGCCAAACGGCACTCCGGATTCGATCAATGCGCGCCTCGTGAATGAAAATGCCAACGATGAGACCGTGGACGGTCGTCTTTCATTTGAACACGCGTTCGTGGAGGACGAGCACACGCTGGAGGCCGACGTGCGCTATGATCGTGACTTCGAGACGGAGGACAATCGGTACGGGAATTACCGCACTGCGACGCTGGAGGGAAACCCTTGGAGGACGGAAAATGATCTCGTCAATGAGGATGAGCAGGATGGCTCCCTCGAAATTGACTACACGCGTCCCCTGGGGCCCGTCGAACTGGAGACCGGGTACAAGGGTACCCTCCGGCGCCTCGATAGCGACCAGACCTTCGATGACGACCGGACGACCTTTACCTTCGACGAGTTCATTCACGCCGCTTACGGCATCGTGAGCGACGAGTGGGGGAACTTTGGAGGTGAGGTGGGCCTGCGCGCAGAGACCGTCGACACGCGGTTTGACCTCAGCAGCGAGAACGAGCTCACCAACAGCAGCTACGTCAGCTTCTATCCCAGTGCCTTCCTCACCTACGAGCCCAGCGAGCGGCGTCAGGCCCGCCTGTCGTACAGCAAGCGCGTAGACCGGCCCGGCCTCTGGGACATCAACCCCATCGAAGACAACGAAAATCCCACCTTCCGTGAGCGCGGCAATCCTGGGCTCGATCCAGAGTACATCCACTCTTTTGAACTGACCGGGACACAGCGATGGAGCGGCGGCTCGGTGACGGTGACGCCCTACCTGCGCCACACGGTCAACGAGATCGAGGAAGTCGAATTTGAGGAAACCATCAACGGAAAGACCGTCACCGTGCGGCAGGCCCGCAACTTCGCGTCCAGCACCTCCTACGGCATCGAACTGGTAAGCACCTTCAACTGGAACGACCGCCTGGAGGGCTCGCTCAACAGCAACCTGTACCGCTCGGTTACCGATGGGTCGAATCTGAGCACCGACCTCAGCAACGATGCCCTGACCGTCTCGGGGCGTGCCAACCTGCGGGGCACAATCCGCGACGGCTTGCAGCTTGAACTCAGCCAGTTCTATCGGCCAGCGATGGATATTCCCGGCGGCCGCATCAGCCGGTTTACGAGCACGGAATTGGCCCTCCAGCAGGAACTGTTCGGGGGCGACGGCAGCCTCGCCTTTCGGGTCGACGACCTCTTCAACCAGTCGGGGATTAGCGTCTGGCGCGAGACCGACAATTTTTACCAGCGATCCCGTTTTCAGTGGGGGGCGCGGGAGTATTCGCTCTCCTTCCAGTACACGTTTGGCAACAACCCGAAAGACGACCGTCGTCGCGGGGGCGGCGGTGGATTTGATGGAGGAGGCGAGGGCCCCGGTGGATGAGTTAAGCGGGCAGCCCTGCGACTCGTCCACGAGCGCGAGGTTCTCACTCAGGGAATCCGACGATGCGCCTGGAACGTGTGCGGATGAGGTGGTTTGACACCCCCAGGTGGGCCACACCCTTCTCCCGGTTGCCCTTCGTCTCATGTCTGATTTTCCGTCGCGCGACGTTGAGCCATTCGACACAGGCCCGCTCTTGTGGTGGGTCATGGGTCTGCTGGGGACGGCACTTCTTTTGGAGGTGTATGTCGCGGTGCCCTGGACGGCCCCCTTCGACGACCCGAGTACGTGGGTCCTCATCGGCGTCTTGATCGGGTTTGCCCTGCGACTCACCGGTCGGCGCCTGTCTGTGGCAGGGCACGACGGAGAGCGTGCGCTCCGGTGGGCGAGCTTAGGGGTGTGGGCTGTTGTTGCGGGGGGAGGCGTTTTGGCCTGGATTCTATGAGGGTTGGAGCCAGCACGGGGCTTCTGGTCCGCGCCGGTCGGTTTGGCCTCTCCTGGGTTAGAATGCTTTGGAGGCCGCGCTGATCGGAGGAGAAAAATCTGGGTTTCTACGAGGGGCGCTCATCAAGACAGGAAGTGGTTGTCGTGGCCGAACTCGCGCGAACAGTTGTACTCATTCCCTCATCGCACGACCAAAAATAAAGAAAGAGTGAAGTGTAGAGGGAGACGTTATGATCCCGGGGGTGTCCGTGTCTACCGGGTCCAGTTCTTGAATAAAATGCTGCGTTTCCGACGCAGACACTTCTCTTTTCTTTTCGTTTCCGTGCGAGACCCGGCCTCTTTGGTGGGAGGGGCCGGGTCTTTTTCTGTTGGGGAACCGTCCGATGCAATTATCGTCAGGGGAGGAACGACGGTGAATCGGAGTGCGTCATGAACGCCGTCCGTGTTCACTAAAGAATACGCAGTGTGGCGCGATGCAGAACGGGTTTGTCCCCCAATCGCGATCATCCTCCAATGCACCCCGCCTCAAGCGCCGAGGGGGCATCATTTCGGGGTTTGCCATCACCTACTCGCGGGCGCTGTGGGCGTCTCGTGCCGAGATTATCGATGCGGTGGAGGGAGACGGGCCGGTTGATCCGCTGGTCTTGATCAATGGCAATCGGGGAACGGATCACGCCGGGCCGTCCACGAACCGGATTCGATCCGACGCGCATCCCGACTGCGACGGCGTAGATCGGGTCTTTCTCGCCACGACGCTTGACCAGTTCGAGGCCCTGGCCGGGGCGGTGGGGGCGGAGGTGCGAGTGTCTTGAAAGAGAAGAAGCCGTCCCGTTCCCCGCGAGGGGCTAGAGGTAGAAGAAATATAGCACCGACGTCGAGACGGTCACGAAGAGGAGCGAGAGGATGCTTCCCGCCTTCAGGTAGTCCTGCACGCGGTAGCCCCCCGGTGTCATGAGGAGGGCGTTGACGTGGTGGGTGGGCAGGATGAAGGAGTTGGCCGCGCAGAGGCCCACCTGGAGGACGAGCACCTGCGCGGTGAGGCCGTCAATGCTCCCGGCGAGGCTGAGGACGAGGGGGACCATGAGCACGGTGGCCGCCACGTTGGACATGATCAACGAGAAGATCGTCATGAGCACGCCCAGGGCGAAGAGGATGAGGAAGGGAGGCATGCCCTGAATGGTGCTCACCAGCGTGTCGGCAATGAAGGCGGCGCTGCCTGAGGCCTCCATTGCAACGCCGATCGGAATGAGGCCTGCGATGAGGAAGATCACCTTCCACTCGATGGAGTTGTACGCCTCCTCAATGGTGAGCACCCCGCCGAGCACCATCGCCAGGGCGCCGGTGAGGAAGCCCATTGAGATGGAGAGATCCAGCATCAGTACGACAGCCAGGGCGCCCGCAAAACAGCCGGCGGCGATCCAGGCCTTGTCCGGATTTTTGGATTCGTATTCGAGCGGGGTGACGGTGATGTAGTCGTTGTTGTCGGCGAAGTACTGCAGGTTTTCCCACTTCCCCTGCAGGACCAGCGTGTCGCCGGCCTGGATGGGACGGTCGGAGACGTTCTCCTCGACCACTTGGCTATCACTGAAAAACAGGACCACCTGTGTGCTGTGCTTTTCCCGGAGACCCAATTCCCGAATGGTCCGTCCGACGAGCTGGGAACGTGCCGGAATGACGATCTCCAGAAAGCCTTCTTCGGACTTCGGAGACGTGTCTTTGACGCCTTCCTCGGTGACGTCGAGATCAAATTCCTCGGCGAATTGGGTCACGTCCTCGTCCTGTCCCTGCACAACAATGTGCTGGCTGGCTTCGAGCTGAGAGTGTTCCCAGATGTCGTAGGTGCTCTCATCGTCGAAAACCTTGAGTAGGTTCAGGTTGTACCGGGCCCCCATTTCGGACTCTTCAGCCGACTTTCCCACGATGGGACTTCCCTCGGGAATGCGGAGCGTGAAGACGGAGTCTGACAGGCCCCAGACGTTCAGGAGTTTGGTGCCGGCGGAGGCCGTCTCCTCCGTTTGGGGAGAGGCGGGCAGGACGTAGGGGCCCAGCACAAAGAAATAGAGGATGCCTGTTATGAGGAGGACGACTCCAATGGGAAAGACGGTAAAGAGGCCGAAGGCATCCAGGCCCTGGGCTGTCAGAAGGTCGTTGAGCACGATGAGCGAACTGGTGCCCACCATCGTGAGGGTGCCCCCCAACAGGGCCGCGAAGCCCATCGGCATCAGCAGACTGGAGATGGGGATTTTCTCCCGCTTGGAGATTC
This sequence comes from uncultured Salinivenus sp., assembly GCA_964612165.1. Lineage (GTDB taxonomy): Bacteria > Bacteroidota > Rhodothermia > Rhodothermales > Salinibacteraceae > Salinibacter. Next base: position 6,515 of record CAZTDC010000055.1, on the reverse strand, counting down.
CCGTCATGACCGGAAGGAAGAGGGCCGCCGCGCCGATGTTCTGCATGAAGCCGGACATCACGCCCACGGTGACCGACACGGTGGAGAGGATGCGGCGCTTGCCCGATCCCGCCACCTGCAGGATGAACTTGGCAATTTGCTCGGTAATGCCCGCCCGGTAGAGGCCCCGGCCCATAATCATGACCCCAATAATGGCCAGTACCGCATTGCTGGAGAACCCGGAGCGGGCCTCTTCGGGGGTGATACTCCCGGTCCAGACCAGCGCGAGCATGGCCAGCAGCGCCACAATGTCGATACGGAACGCCTCCGTGATGATGAGGACGACGGTGATGGCGAGGATGCCCAGAACAACGTTCATTGTGGGGACGCTTAGAAGAGGGGAGAATCCGCGAAGAGGAACCGCGCAAAAGTGTACGGCGGGAGTCCTCAGGCCTTCCCATCGATGAATGAAAGGCAACAAGATTTTCGGATCCAAGTCACTTTCCGAAAAAGCCCCATTCGCCGAATGGTCTGACAGCCCTTATTCTTATGGTGGTGAAGCGAACTCAAAATCTCAGGGCAGGTCGCTTCGAGCAAGGCGAATCAGGCAACCTAGAATTGAAAAATCACCAAGGCGAGAAGCCTCCCCGAACGTAGACGTCTTCAACGGGAATATTTCTCGACTTTGGCATTCTGTGTGGGATTATAGATTAACCGCAGCACGATGAGGTTCTCTTTGTAGCTCTCTGTTCCGTTTCGGGAATTTCCCGAGCGGTCGTTTCTTCAAGGGCGGAGGGGGTCGTGTTGACATTCCGTCGAGGCATATCCTCGTCTGCGAGGCGTCCGGTGATTATCTCGAAAAGGCACAGAGATTGCCTCGTTCGAAATGACATATTGGTGTGTAGGATTTGGCGTTCGCTCAGTCCCCCAAAAGGAGACTTGACAGAGCACTCGTCGTCCCCCAGTGGAGAATGAAGTGTGGGGCGTCCCCCCACGCTGTGGGGCGGGAATGCCTTGCCCCGTCGTTCAGAGGGGACCGGGTACTGAGCGTTCCGGAGATCGGGTATCTTTTGTTCAAGACAGATTTCCAGCCTGGATGTCCCGTCTTCTTTTCCACATATCTTCCGATTTGCCATGCTTACGATCAACGACATTCTGGTTGCCCGCGACTTTTCGCCGGTGTCCGACCGTGCCTTCCGCCATGCACTCGACCTTGCGGCCCACACCGGAGCGACGCTGCATCTCCTCCACGCCGAGGTGCTGCACGACCTTGAAGAGCGGAGCGAGGACCGGCCGACGCCGGCCGACGGTCTCGACGCCTTCCGCGATCGTCTGAAGAAGAACGGGAGCGTTTCGCCCGACGCCCTCGATGCCGTACAGGTGACCGAGGTTACGCGGCGAGACGTGTCAGCGGCCCCGGCAATACTGAACTATGCTGAGGAAGAAAACATCGATCTGATTACGCTGGGCACTCACGGACGAAAGGGACCGAGTCGCATGCTGCTTGGCAGTGTGGCCGAAGAAGTGGTGCGCCGCGCCCAACAACCCGTGCTCACGGTGCGGGGCGAGGAAGAAGACGGACGCACGCCGACGCCCGGAACGATTGAGCGTCTGCTCGTGCCGGTTGACTTTTCCGACTACTCGCGGGAGGCCCTCCGCTACGCCCACGAGTGGGCCATCCTTTACGACGCAGCGATTGATGTGCTGCACGTGGTGGAGGAGGACCTCCACCCGGCATTCTACGTCGGTGGAGTGACCTCCATCTACGACGCGCAGCCCGATCTCGACGAAAAGGTTACGGCGAAGCTGACCGAGTTTGTGGACGAGGTGCTGGGCACCCCCGACCGCGTGACGCCCCACGTGGCGACTGGCTCAGCCCCCTCCGCCATCGCCGAGTTTGTCGAAGACCAGGCGATCGATCTCGTGACCCTATCCACGCACGGCCGCACCGGTATGGAGCGATTTTTCCTGGGAAGCGTGGCCGAGAAGGTCGTGCGGCACGTCTCCTGCCCCGTCCTCACAGTGAAGGCGTTCGGGAAATCACTGGTATCCGAGCCCACGGCGACGCCGGAAGCGGCAGAACAATAAGTTGCAGCGGGCACCGCCCAGTTGTGCGACGCCGACTGGAGCTCATCTAAGACCCCGCTCATCGCAGTCCTCACCGTTTTCCCATTGCCATGATTCACCTCAGCCGCATCCTGTTTCCGACCGACGGCTCCGACTGTGCGGAGCAGGCACGTCGCCACGCCTTCTATCTCGCCGATCGATTCGAGGCAGCCCTGCACGTGATCCAGGTCGTGGAGCGAGACGCAGAGCTAGGAGACGTGATCGACATTCGCGAGTCCGACGTTCTCGCCGACCTACATGCGCCGCAAGAGGGGGAGACGAGGGTCGCCGAGCCTCGTGTACAGGAGCACCGGGTGGTGCATCCGTCGGTAGCCGATGGTATTCTCTCATACGCTACTGAGCACGACACGACCCTCACGGTGCTTGGCACCCACGGGCGGAGTGGCATCCGGCGTCTCGTGTTGGGCAGCGTGGCCGAAGAGGTCGTGCGGCGGGCTCCCCATCCCGTTATGACGGTGGGCCGCGGGGCCAAGCCGCCCGAGAGAATGGAGGGCGGGCATCTGCTGGTTCCGATTGACTTTTCCGAACGACAGTCACGCCTCCTGGCGCACGCGCGGGAGTTGGCGTTGGCCTACGGCATGACGCTGACGCTTTTTCACGTCGTAGAGCTTGAAAGCGTGCCCGACGTGTACGGAGCCTATTCGGATCCCCCGGAGCCGGGGGTTCTTGCCGACCGGACGAAGGAGGCAATCGAAGGGCGGGCCGACTCGCTCCGCGAGCGGGGCGTGGAGACCACCGTGGAGGTACGTAGCGGCCACGCAGCCGAACAGACGCTTGAGGCGGCAGAGGAGATGGACGTCGATCTTCTTGCCATCGCGACCCATGGCCGATCGGGCATCGAGCGGATGCTCATGGGCAGCGTCGCCGAAAAGGTGATCCGGCGAGCGCCCTGCCCGGTCTTCACGGTCAAATCCTTCGGCACCTCGCTCGTCCTCGAACAGGATGCCTCCGACGGGGAGTGAGAACGCGCCTCCGAACGGAATGCATCGACTGTGCACTGAATCACGAGGTATTGTCGGGCTCCTATCAGACGCTCACCGTGATCACGGGCCATGGGCCATGAGACCGGCTTCGAACTGAGAAGGCGAATGGGTGAATACGGTGGCTCGGGTGGAGAGTTGGGGAACCGCGGTGGGTCCCCCACAGTGAAAGCCACACATTAACAGACATCCTCCGTCGTCGCGTTGTCACGTCAAGTGGAAATCTTGCCACGCCTGCGCTACAGGGAATGACGAGGAACCAACAACGTAAGGTACAACCACATGCAAAAGGGCAAACTTAAGTTTTTCGATACCTCCCGAGGATTCGGCTTCATCGAACCCCTCGACGGCAGTGAAGACGTTTTTCTTCACGCAAACAACATCGCCGGAATGACCTCGGGCGGTGATCTGCGAGACGGCCAGACCATCGAGTACGAGACCGAGCAGACGGAGAAGGGCCTCAGTGCCCTGAACGCCTCTCCGGTAGAAGAGTCCACGAATGGCATCGCGTAAGACGATACAACCGGGTCTCGGGGAATAATGAGAGCCGGTGCCATTCCCGAGTAGAAAGGCCTGTCCCATTTGGGACGGGCTTTTTTACGTTTAGGGCAGTTGGGCACACATCGAATCACAGCAGAGAGTCTTCAAGTTGATGCAAAAGCGAAATCCGGGTGGCATGGCCTCGTTCCGCAGGCCCATCCTCACGACCCATATGGCAGTGAACGGATAGCTGAGACGGATGAGGAAACGATCCTCAGAGCTGCGAGGATAAGAGTTACAAAACCACGTCCAAGAGTGATCGACGATCTCCCTTCCGCTGTCTCCCGGCGTTACGCTTTTTCATTGATCACGATTTCAAGACTTTTCCGCTTCTCAGGAGTTTGCTCCAGCATCACCCGACTGTTTCCGCCGTTGGACGACTGAACTCTGCTCCTTAGTACTACTCCTTGTCTGATCAAGCTACTTATGTCACAAGATTCCTTGACGGAACGTGCGAACGAAACCAACGGCTGTCCGGTGATGCACGGGTCGGAGAAACAGCGGACGAGCACATCCGCGGCGAACCGCCACTGGTGGCCGAACAGCCTGGATCTCGAGATCCTCGATCAAAATGCACAGGATGTTGGTCCCCGAGATGAGGACTTCAATTACGCAGAGGCTTTTCAGAAAATCGATTACGACGCCCTCAAGGACGACATCGAAGAGGTGCTGACCACCTCGAAGGAGTGGTGGCCGGCGGACTTTGGTCACTACGGGCCGTTCATCATTCGCATGGCGTGGCACGCCGCAGGCACGTACCGCGTCCACGATGGCCGCGGCGGGGCCTCGGGCGGCACCCAGCGGTTTGCGCCCCTCAACAGCTGGCCCGACAACGCAAATCTTGACAAGGCGCGGCGGCTGATGTGGCCGGTCAAGAAGAAGTACGGCCGCAAGATTTCCTGGGCGGACCTGATCGTCCTGGCCGGCAACGTCGCCCTCGAATCGATGGGTTTCAAGACCTTTGGATTCGGCGGCGGGCGCGAGGATGACTACAAGCCCGACAACGCTGCCTACTGGGGACCCGAGGACGAGTGGCTGACCAACGAGGAGCGCTACAGCGGGGACGACGAGCTTGAAGTCCCGCTCGGCGCCTCCGAAATGGGCCTGATCTACGTGAACCCGGAAGGCCCGAATGGGGAGCCGGATCCGGAGTGGGCCGCGGACCGCATTCGCCAGACGTTCACCCGCATGGCGATGAGTGACGAAGAAACGTTCGCACTGATCGCCGGCGGACACACGTTCGGCAAGGTACACGGTGCCGGTCCCGAGGAAAAGAAAGGACCCCAGCCCGAAGGTGCCCCAATCGAGCAGCAGGGCTTCGGCTGGCAGATCGATGACGTCGAGGTCAAGGCCGGCGCGATGATTACCAGTGGCTTGGAAGGAATCTGGACCGACGAGCCGATTGAATGGGACATGGGCTTTTTGGACAATCTGCTCGACTACGAGTGGGAGCTGACGGAGAGTCCGGCCGGGGCGTACCAGTGGACTCCAAAGGATGAAGAGGCCCAAGACACCGTGCCGGATGCCCATGATCCGGACGAGAAGCACCCTCCGATGATGCTCACGACGGACCTCGCCCTGAAGCGAGACCCTGAATTTCGGGAGATGGCGGAGCACTTTCGCGACAACCCGGACGAGTTCCAGGACGCGTTTGCACGGGCTTGGTTCAAGCTGATTCACCGGGACATGGGGCCGAAGGAGCGGTACCTCGGCCCGGAGGTGCCCGACGAGGATCTGATGTGGCAGGATCCTGTGCCCGACGTCGACCACAAGGTGATTGGGGACGAGGAGATTGCTGAACTCAAGGAGAACATTCTCGACACCGACCTGTCCGTCTCCCGGCTGGTCAAAACGGCCTGGGCGTCGGCGTCGACGTATCGAGACAGCGATAAACGCGGCGGCGCCAACGGAGCCCGCATTCGCCTCAAGCCTCATCGAAACTGGGAGGCCAACGAGCCGGAGCAGTTGTCGGAGACGCTGGCGGTCTACGAAGACATCCAGCAGACCTTCAACCATTCGCGATCCGACGACAAACGCGTGTCGATGGCCGACCTGATCGTTCTGGGCGGGTGTGCCGCCGTCGAAAAGGCTGCGGCGGATGCCGGCCACGACGTGGATGTCCCGTTCGAACCGGGACGCACCGACGCTACCCAGGAGCAGACTGACGTAGATTCGTTTGGGTACCTGGAGCCGGACGCGGACGGCTTTCGCAATTACATCGCCGACGACCCTGATCAGGACCGAAAGCCGGAAGAGGTTCTGATTGACAAGGCCGAACTTCTGACCCTGACGGCCCCCGAAATGACGGTGCTCGTTGGTGGAATGCGCGCACTGAACGCCAACCACGAGCAGGCCGATGGCTACGGCGTCTTCACCGATCGGCCGGGGACCCTCACCAACGACTACTTCGTGAACCTGCTCTCCATGGACTACGAATGGGAGCCGGTGTCGGAGGACAAGGAGGTCTTTGCGATTCAAAACCGGGATACCGGTGAGGTCGAGTGGAAGGCGAGTCGGGTGGACCTGATTTTTGGGTCCAACGCCCGGCTTCGAGCACTTTCGCAGGTGTACGGGGCCGACGACGGGGAGGAGAAATTCGTCCAGGACTTCGTGGACGCCTGGGCGAAGGTGATGAACCTCGACCGGTTTGACCTCAAGTAACCTGACTCAATCTTCGTCGCGGGCTGAACCGGCCGGTTTGGAGACGACCTCTCCAGGCCGGCCCCCTTGACATCGAAGTCCTGTAAAACGACTTTCACTCTGCTGCCGACGTGGTGGCGTCGAGGCCCCAGGCCTGAGGGCGACGAATCATCCAGGTCGTTCCCGAACGGGACTCGACCTTCTGCCAGAAGAAATCGCTTTGATTGACCGTCCCCTCGCTCGGGAAAT
>CAZTDC010000054.1:0-13029 GCA_964612165.1 uncultured Salinivenus sp. | reverse complement strand
CTCGTGCGTCCGGCCATTCCTGGGTCGTGCCGCTTCTACTAGTGCTCTTCCTCATTCCTGGAACCGCGGTTGGACAGGTGCCGGCTCCGGAAGACGTATTCGGCTTTGCCGCCGGCGCCGACTACAAGATGGCCGATACCGACCAGCTCAACACCTACTACCGCCAGCTGAGTGAGGCCAGCGATCGAGTGCAGATGCAGAGTATCGGAACCACGGTGCAGGGCCGGTCGATGAAGCTTCTCTTCATTTCGAGCGCCGACAACCTCGACAATCTCGACCGCTGGCGCGAGGTCAGTTCGACGTTGGCCCGGGCTCGTGTCGACGAAGAGGAGGCGCAGTCGCTTTCGCAGGAGGCCCCAGCGGTGGTCTGGATCGACGCTGGGCTTCACTCCACGGAGCGGGCGCCGAGCCAAGCCATGCCCAAGCTTGCGCACCGCATGGTAACGGAGGAAAGCGCCGAGATGGAAAAGATTCGGGAGAATGTGGTGCTTCTCCTCATGCCGGTCATGAACCCGGACGGCCTCGACATTGTCGAGAACTGGTACGACCGCGTGCTCGATACGCCCTATGAGACGTCCGATCCCCCGTGGCTCTACCACGAGTACGTGGGCCACGACAACAACCGCGACTGGTTCATGAACACGATGCCCGAGACGCGGGCCGTGACGGACGTGATCTTCAACGAGTGGTACCCGCAGATCGTCGTCAATCACCACCAGACCGCCCCGGACTGGGCGCGTATTTTCATTCCACCCTTTACCGGGCCGGTCAACCCAGACATTCACCCAGGCGTGGTGGCGGGCGTGAATCAGGTGGGGACCGCGATGGGGCAGCGCTTCGCGATGAAGGGCATGCCGGGCGTGATCTCCAATGAGACCTTTACGATGTTCTGGAACGGGGGCATGCGCACGGCCCCGTACTTCCACAACCAGATTGGCATCCTCACGGAGGTGGCCCACGAGACGCCCACGCCCCGCTTCTACGAACCCGATTCGCTGCCGAGCCACGTCGGCTACGGCAATCCGCAGCCCACCGACGGGACGGCGCTGTTCTACACCGATCCGTGGGAAGGGGGCGAGTCCCACTTCCGCGACGCCGTCAACTACACGAACACCGCCTCCATGGGCGTGCTCGACATGGCGGCCGACCGCCCGCAGAAGCTGCTCTACAACATGTACGAGATGGGCCGGGACGCCATCGAGGCGGGGGAGAGCGGCGATCCCTATGCCTACGTGATCCCGCCGGAGCAGTGGCACCCGCGTGAGGCCCATACCCTCGTCAACATTCTGCGGCAGGGCGGCGTCGAGGTCGATCGCGCAACCCAGTCCTTTACGGCAGGGGGCGAACAGTATCCCTCCGGCTCGTTCGTCGTGCCGGCCAGTCAGGCGTTTCGACCGTTCGTGATGGACATGCTGGAGCCGCAGGAGTATCCCACCCGCCGGTCCGAGAGCGGCGAGCCGGAGACGCCCTACGACCTGGCGGGCTGGACGCTCCCGATGCAGATGGGCGTGACGGTTGACCGCATCAACGAGTCCTTTGAGGCTTCGACGACCACGGTCACCGATTCGGTCGCCCTTGATCCGGCTACGGTGCAGGGCACTGCGGGCTACGGCTACGCGCTGTCCCATCGGCCGAACACGACCATCGAGGCGGTCAACGAGCTTCTCGCCGACGACCAAACGGTGTACTGGGCCGAAGACGGGCTCTCTGCAGGCGGGACGTCCTTCGGAAACGGGGCGGTGGTTGTGGAAAAGCAGGACGGAACGGCGGATCGGATGGAGACGATTGCCGAGGAGCACGGACTGGCCGTGCACGGCCTGTCCTCGGAGCCGGACGGTCCCCTCCACCAGCTCCAGCAGCCGCGCCTGGCGATCTACAAGTCCTGGGTGCCGAGCATGGACGAGGGCTGGACGCGGTGGGTGTTGAAGGAGTACGACCTGCCGGTGGACACCCTCCACGACGCCGACCTCCGGTCCACCGATCTCTCAAAATATTCGGCCATCATTCTGCCGCATCACTACTCGAACGACGTGCTCCTCAACGGCCATGAGGAGGGCACCATGCCGGAGAAATTCGTAGGAGGAATGGGCCTGAAGGGAGCCACAGCACTCGATCAGTACGTGGAGGCGGGCGGGACCGTCGTGGCCTTCGATCAGGCCGCCAACTTCGCCATCGAACAGTTCGGCCTGCCCGTCGAAGACATCGTGGACGGGGTGCCGAGCAGTTCGTTCTTCATCCCGGGCTCCCTCATCCGCGCCACCGTCAACACCGAGCATCCGCTGGCTTATGGCATGCAGGACACCGTAGCCACTTCGTTCAACCAGAGCCGCGCGTTCAAGCCGGTGCGACAGGACCAAATGGGCGAGGGCGGGCGCGAGGACACGAAGCTTCCCGATCCGCCGCCCGTGGAGGTGGTGGTCCGCTACGCCGAGGACGACCTTCTCATGAGCGGATGGGCAATGGGAGAGAAAAAGCACATTGGCGGGGAGCCCGCGATGATGCGCGTACGGCAGGGAGAAGGCGAGGTGGTGCTCTTTGGGTTTCGACCACAGTTCCGCGGCCAGCCGCGAGGGACCTACAAGCTCCTCTTCAATGCGCTGCACGGCGCCACGATCGACGACCTGCCGCAGGTGGGGCAGGTGTCGGCCGATCCGTTCGGGGAAGACTGACCGTCACCGAAGCTGGGTGAGTAGCGTCCCGGCCTCTCGTTTGTGCTCGGCGTCGAACGGGGAGCCCTCCAGCTCGAGGGCCCGGCGCAGCTGTGCGCGAGCCTCCTCTTCGCGGTCAAGCTCCAGGTACGTCTTCGCCAGTTCGAGGTGATTGTACGGTTTCGACTCTAACGCAATTGCGCGCTCGAAATCCCGGATGGACTGCTCGAAGGAGGCGTCGGGCAGGCCGCCGTAGAAGGTCTTGACCAGGGCGCGGGTGATAAAATTCAGGTCGGCCACGCCGCGGTGCCAGCGGCCCCGGAGGTGGTACGCCCCAGCGAGGGTGGAGTCGAGGGCAATGGCCCGGTCGGCGTGTCGCTTCACGATGCGTGACTGTTTGACGCGCTCGGATCGTCCGACGTGGAGGGTGAGCCGGCCCGCGACGAGAGCGACCGTGAGGTGCGCCCAGGCGCTGGTCGAGTCGGTGCGCACGGCCGTTTCAGCCAACCGTTGCGCCTCCCTGTAGTGGGTGATGGCTTGGTCTTCGGCCTCGGCGACTTTCCCGAGATCCGTGTGGAGCAGGGCCCGCCGCCACTGAATGGCGACGTGATCGGCATCGTGCTGGGCGAGAGAGTCCAGCTTGGTCAACGCCACCTCAAACTGGCGGTGCATGCGGAGGCTGTCGACGGTGGCCAGCACATCCTCAAACGACGGGTCCGTTGCCGAGGGGGCCGCCGAGGCAAGAGTGGTCAGAATGAGTGCGGCGAGCGTCCCGAGGGTAACGGTCCGCGGGAGGGAGGCGAGGGACATGACAGGGAAACAGACTAGGATGCATCGAGGGCCGAGCCCGGAAGCGTAAGGCCTTGTTTCTAGGGCCCAGTATACATCTCTACTGGACGTCCGCTGGACAGTTCAGAGCTGCTGGCCGTCGCTTGAAGAAATTCCCCCAGAGCCCGAACACGTTCTCGGCGCTCCCTGACACTGAACGACGGCCGTCCGGGGTCGTTTGGGGAACTAGTTTGCCTTCAGATCTCTCCAGCACTTCTTCTGTGCTCGTATGACGCTTGCCCACGCCGACGACCGCCAGTGGTGGAAAGAAGCCGTCGTTTACCAGATCTATCCCCGCAGTTTCAACGACACCACCGGTTCTGGCAATGGGGATCTGCCCGGCATCACCGAAAAGCTCGACTACATTGCGGACCTTGGGGTGGACGTCGTGTGGCTGAGCCCGGTCTACGACTCGCCGATGCACGACAACGGCTACGACGTCCGCGACTACCGGGCCATCGCGGACCTATTCGGCACGATGGACGACTTCGACGAGATGCTGGCCGGGATTCACGACCGCGGCCTCCAGCTTATGATGGACCTGGTCGTCAACCACACCTCCAGCGAGCACGAGTGGTTTCAGGCGTCGCACAAATCGACGGATAACCCGTATCGGGACTACTACCACTGGCAGCCGCCGGCCGAGGATGGGGGGGCGCCTACCAACTGGCGCGCCTTCTTCGGCGGCTCGGCCTGGACGTTCGACGAGGCCACCGAGATGTACTATCTTCACCTTTTTGACGAGACGCAGCCGGACCTCAACTGGACCAATCCGGCGGTGCGCGCGGAAGTATATGATCTCATGCGCTTCTGGCTGGAGAAGGGGGTGGATGGCTTCCGGATGGACGTGATTCCGTTCCTCTCCAAGCCCCCCTTCGAGGACGTCTCCCATCCCGAGACCTACAATCTGCACCGCTTCTACGCCAACGGACCCCGGGTGCACGAGTACCTTCAGGAGATGCACCAGCGCGTGCTGTCCGAGTACGACGTGATGACGGTGGGCGAGGGACAGGGCATCAAGCCCGAAGAGGCCCTTCTCTATGCTGGGGTTGACCGGGATGAGCTCCAGTCCTTCTTTTACTTCGATCACGTGCAGGTGGGGCGCGCCGAGGACGACTGGAATCGCCCGGTCGACTGGACGCTTCCCGAGCTCAAGCAGGCGATTACCGAGTGGGACGATGCCTTCGGGGAACGGGCCTGGCCCAGTGTCTTTCTGGGCAATCACGACTTTCCCCGGGCCGTCTCCACGTTCGGGGACGACCGCCCCGGCTACCGCGAGCGCTCGGCCAAGATGCTGGCCACGATGCTCCTCACCCTTCGCGGCACGCCGTACGTCTACCAGGGCGACGAAATCGGGATGACCAACGCCCTCTTCGAAACCCTCGACGATTTCGAGGACCTCAACACGATCAACGACGTGCATGAGAAGGTGGCGGGGGGCATGGACCGCGAGACGGCGCTCGAGCACCACCGCAAAATCAGTCGCGACCACGCCCGCACACCGATGCAGTGGGACGCCTCCGAGCACGCCGGCTTCACCGACGGGGCGCCGTGGCTGGACGTGAATCCCAACTATGACCGGATCAACGTGGAGGCCACCCGCGACGACCCGGACTCGGTGTGGCACTACTACCGGGAGCTGATTGCCCTTCGCCACGAGCGGGACGTGCTCGTTTACGGCGACTACGACCTCCTCGCGCCCGACCATCCCGACGTGTATGCCTACCGTCGGACCCTGAGGGACGACGAGGTTCTGGTCCTACTCAACTTCACGGACGAAACGGTTCCCTTCGACCTCCCGACCGGGTGGGCCGAGGCCAATCGCACCTGGCTTCTGGGGACGCATGATGAAGCGTCTGGGACGAGCGGATCGGGTGCGCTTCGGCCCTACGAGGCTCGTATTGTGGAGCGGGTCAACCGTGGCCGTTCCTGACAGGGATCGACAAGGAACGCGAGACGGCCAGAAATGTGAAAAAACCATCTCCCTTCTCTGGCTAAAATATTTGTTTCGTTATCCCGTCTCAGAGTCTCCGTCCAATGACATCTTCTACTGTTTCAAATCCGAGAGGGGAGCGTCCGCTTGTCGTGGGTCTTGGGGGATCGGCGGGAGGGGTAGAAGCCCTCCAGCACTTTTTCGACGCCGTGCCGGAGGACTCGGGCCTTACCTACGTGGTCGTTATGCACTTGGCCCCGGAGGAGGCGAGTCACCTGGCGGAAGTGCTCCAGAGTCACACACCGATGCCCGTCACGCAGGTCACTGAGCCGACGGTCATGGAGGGGAACCACGTGTACGTCACTGCCCCGGGCCGCACCCTTCTGGTGGAGGAGGCGACCCTCGTGCCCTACGAACTTGAGGACACGGAGGAGCGTCGGACGCCGATCGATCGGTTCTTTCGCTCCCTGGCCGGGGCCTCCGTCGAACCACTGGGCGTCGTCGTCTCCGGGGCCGGCACCGACGGCAGCATAGGCCTTCGAGCCATCACGGAGGCGGGCGGGCTCATCGCTGCGCAGGATCCGAGCGAGGCCGCGCACCCCAGCATGCCCCGTAGCGCCATCGAGACGAGTCGCGTCGACTTCGTGCTGCCGGTGGCCGACCTTGCCCGTCGAATCAGCGAGCATCGTTCCGTACTTCGGAGGCTTGAGCGCCTGGAAGACGCGGACGAGCTGGTGTCGGAGGAAGAAGCGACCCTGGAGGAAATTTTCGAGCAGGTCCGTGCCCGCACCGGTCACGACTTTAGTGAATATAAGCAGTCTACAATGGTCCGTCGCATCCGGCGGCGGCTGCAGGTCCACAAGATTGCGTCGCTCGATGCGTATCTTGACTTCCTGAAAGAGAATCCCAGCGAAGCGACGGCCCTGCAGAAAGACCTCCTCATTAGTGTCACCAGCTTCTTTCGGAATCCAGACGCATTTGCGGTTCTGCGGGACGAGGTGATCCCCACGCTCCTCCCGGACCAGGGGCCGGGCGATCAGGTACGGGTCTGGTGCGTGGGCTGTGCCACCGGAGAGGAGGCCTATTCGCTGGCGATGCTGTTGCTGGAGCAGGCCGATTCGTCGAATTTCCGGCCCGAACAGATTCAGATCTTTGCTTCGGATCTCGACGAGGCTGCCTTGGCCACAGCTCGCGAAGGCCGGTATCCCGAGCCCATCGCCGCTGACGTGCCCGATCGCTACCTCGATCGCTTCTTTCAGCGGGAGGGCTCCGAGTACCTGGTTCGAGAGTCGGTCCGGGAGCGCATCCTCTTCACGCCGCACAACCTGCTAAAGGACCCGCCGTTCTCGAAGCTTGACCTTATCTCGTGCCGCAACTTGCTCATCTACCTTCGGCGCGAATTGCAGGCCTCGGTCTTCGACCTCTTTAGCTATGCCCTCAACGACGAGGGCTTCCTGTTTCTGGGCAGTTCGGAGTCGGCCGACGTGTCGGACGAGGCCTTTCGGCCCGTTGACAAGTCCCACCGGCTGTACCGGCGGCGTGAGGGGGCACGCACCCTGCCGGAGTTGCCCACGATGCCGCTGTCGCCCAGGACCTTCGAAGGGAAGGTTCCGACGACGCTTGAGCACGCGAAGGGACCGTCCGAGGCCGTTCTGCATCGCCGTATGCTGGAAGCCTACGCTCCGCCCAGCGCCATCATCGACGAGAACTATCAGTTCGTTCACCTTTCGAGGTCGGTGGGCCGCTACCTCCAGCACCCCGGCGGCACGCCCAACGAGAACATCGTGGAGGTCGTGCGAGCCGAGCTCCGCGTGAAGCTGCGCTCGGCCCTCCGGCAGGCCTTTTCCCAGGACACGGTGGTGCAGACGCAGCCGGCGACGGTGTCCTTCAACGGACAGACGTCGCCGGTCCACATGATCGTCCGGCCCGCCCGGGATGTGCCCGACGCCGACAGGATGGCCCTGGTCATTTTTGTCGAATCCGACGAGGAACCGCCGACTGAGGCGCGCCGCATTGACGAGGCTTCTGATCAGGAGGTGGGGGTTCGGGAGTTGGAGGATGAGTTGAAACAGACGAAGAAGGAGTTGCGGGCCACGGTGGAGGAGTACGAGACCTCCAAGCAGGAGATGCGGGCCGCCAACGAGGAGCTTCGGTCCATGAACGAGGAGTACAAGTCGATGACCGAGGAGCTGGAGACCAGCAAGGAGGAGCTCCAGTCGGTCAACGAGGAGTTGAAAACCGTCAATCGAGAGCTGGAGGAGAAGGTGGCGGAACTTCGGGAGGTCAACAACGACCTCAAGAACCTGATGGCGGCCACCAACATCGGCACGCTTTTCCTCGACCGCGAGCTCCGCATTCAGCGCTATACGCCCCGGATCGAGAAGCTCTTCAACATCCGAGAGTCGGATGTGGACCGGCCCATCGATGAACTTACGCACCATCTTGAATTCAACACGTTGGAGTCCGACGCCGAAGAGGTGCTCGACACCCTCACCCCGGTCGAGCGCGAGGTCAAAAGTGACGAGGACGACTGGTTTCTGGTCCGCTATCATCCCTACCGGACGGCCGACGACAAGATAGACGGAGTGGTCATTACGTTCGTGGAAATTACGCGCCGGGTGGAGGCGGAGCATGAGGTCCGCGCCGCCAACAAGGACCTGCAGGAACGCACCAAACAGGTGCAGGCCCTGAGCGAAGCGCTCACCTCCGCCGAAGAGACCGAGCGGAAGCGGATGAGCCGGATCCTGCACGACGACCTCCAGCAGACCATCTTTGCCGCCCGCATGCGGGTGAACCACCTGGAGGATCGAAGCAGCTTCGATGAGGAACAGCAGAAGCTGGCCCAAAAGGCGATCGAGTTGCTCGACGAAGGAGTCGAGACAACCCGCAACCTGTCATCGGAGCTTGACCCGCCCGTGGGAGATCAGTCGCTGCGCGACTCCCTGGAATGGCTGGCAATTCAAATGAAGGAGTCGTACAACCTCTCGGTTGAGATGAAGGCAAAGGGAACGGCAAAGACCGCAGACAAAAATCTCCGCCATCTCCTCTTTCGGCTCGTGCGGGAACTGCTCTTCAACACGGTCAAGCATGCAGAGGTGGACGAGGCCTTCTTGTTTCTCGCCGAAGGAAAGGATCGTTTGCGCATTGTCGTGGAGGACGAGGGCACCGGGTTTGATCCGGAGGAGAAGCTGGAGGAAAAGGGGGGGCTTGGGCTTGTGAGCGTCCGCGAGCGCATCGAGATGATTGGAGGCACGTTTGAGGTCGATGCGGCGCCGGGGGAAGGGACGCGCATCGCCATCGAAGTGCCGTGGAAGGGGAACGGGCAAGACCCCTCCCCGCTGGAATAGGGCGCTCCAGAGAGCAGTCGTAGTTCTCCCCGTACCGACGGCCGAGGGCGGAGCGCACGGCAATCGCATCTTAACCCTGATCGTCCGCTTCCTTCCCACACGGCTGGATTTGCTTCGCTCATGCTCCCGTGCCCCCATTCTCCCGTGCTTTAAGGGCAACAACCAGAAGTAACGGCGTCTGAGCCTCCGTTCGTCCGAAATCAAATTCTAACATACAATTGCCCTGGGGCGGAGCGAGTCGATTGGGAGCATCGGAGCGTCTCCTTCGTTGGGACGAACGCGTCTTTGTTTTCACGAGCCCGTCTTTCCACGTGTCAGATTCCAATCAGCGGCTCCGGCAGTACGCCGGTCTTGCATTTGTGATTGTCGCCTACCTCGGGGGCATCGTGGGCTGGAGCTGCGCGGTCTCTTCGGTCAACTCGGAGCCTTCGCCGCCCGACACGACGCATACACGCGTCGAGCCCCCCGACTCGGCGTCTCCGCAGATCACGGTGGAGCGTCCGTAACATACCGCCTTCTAGATCGCACCCACAGGATGGGCGGTACTCCGTTGCAAAGAGAGAGCCGATATGTCTACACGCCTTCTCGTGCTGATTCCTGTACTGCTAGGTGGGTGGTTGCTCATCGGGGTGGCCGTCGGCCAGGACGCCGCCCGGGCCACGTCCACCGTGGTCCGCGACAGCGTCGACCACAGTGCCTTTGATCAGGTCCTTCACCGCTTTGTGGGAGAGAACGGGATGGTCGACTATGCCGGACTGAAGAACACGTCCAATTCGGGCCTGGCCCCGTACCTGGACGAGCTTGCCGCGGCTGATTTATCCCCTCTTGGGCGCGATCAGCGGCTGGCGTTCTGGATCAACGCGTACAACGCCCTGACCCTACAGCTCATCGTTGAGCACTACCCGGTCGAAAACATTTGGGCCGTCACGCCCGGTCCGGCGGAGCCGAAGGAAGACAGTCCCTTCGAGCGGACGGTGGCCCCGGTGGCCGATACGGCCCGCACGCTCGACGAAATTGAGCACGACATCATCCGCGAGCGCTTCGACGAGCCGCGGATCCACTTCGCCCTCGTCTGTGCCGCGAAGAGCTGCCCGCCCCTGCGCCGCGACGCATACACCGCCCCCCGACTCGACGCGCAGCTCGACGATCAGGCTCGAACATTCCTTCACAACAAAGGAAAGAACCGCATTCCGGCCGGAGACGGGCAGATCGCGCTCTCCCGTATCCTGAAGTGGTACGGCGAGGACTTCGGCCCCACGACCGATGCGCTCCAAAAACAGATCGCGACCTACTTCGAGGGGGCGGTGCGCACACGGCTCAAAACGGCGGCGTACGAGGTCACTTTTCTCCCGTACGATTGGTCGCTCAATGAGCAGGCCGCCGATCAGGCGTCTGCCTCCGGACGGTGAGCGAGGCCCGGCAAAAGGCTCTCGTGAAAAGGGCAGGAGAGCCGGACGGGCGACGAACATTTGCCGAGGGCCTTGGGTACCTTCTGTCGGACGTGGTAATTTTCCTCTCGCCCCTTGCTTCATACAGTTCCCAATCCACGCATGGCGTACGACACGTACGAGCCGGTCATTGGTCTCGAGGTGCACGTTCAACTCGAAACTGAGTCCAAGATCTTCAGCACTGACGCTGCGGCGTTCGGTGCCGAGCCGAACTCGCAGGTCGATCCGGTGAGTCTGGGCCATCCCGGCACGCTGCCGGTCCTCAACGAAAAGGTGGTTGAGTACGCCCTTCGGCTGGGCCTGGCGACCAACTGCTCGATTGCTCCGCGGTCGGTCTTTGCGCGCAAGCACTATTTCTATCCGGACCTTCCGAAGGGCTATCAGATCTCCCAGTACGACACGCCCATCTGCTACGACGGGTACCTCGAAATCTACCCGGAGGAGGACCGGGAGGACGACGATGTGCTCGGCACGACCTCGAAGCGCGTTGGACTTACCCGCATCCATATGGAGGAAGACGCGGGCAAGTCCATCCACCAGGACGAGGGGGCCACGCGCCTCGACTTCAACCGCTGCGGGGTCCCGCTTCTGGAGATGGTGACGGAGCCGGACCTGCGGACCCCGCGCGAGGCCTACCTCTTCTTGAAACGCCTCCGTCAGCTGGTCCGATATCTGGGCATCAGCGACGGCAACATGGAGGAGGGATCGCTCCGGTGCGACGCCAACGTGAGCGTGCGCCCGAGGGGGCGGGAGCAGTTCGGGACGCGCACCGAGCTGAAAAACATGAACTCGATGAGCCACGTCGAGAAGGCGCTCGACTACGAAATTACGCGGCAGATCGCCGCCCTGGAGAAGGGCAACGCGGTGGAGCAAAAAACACTGCTGTGGGACCCGGACGCCGGGACCACCCGGCCGATGCGGTCGAAGGAGGAGGCCCACGACTACCGCTACATGCCCGATCCGGATCTCGTGGAGGTCGAGGTGGACGATGAGATGATCGACCAGGTGCGGGCCAATCTGCCCGAGCTGCCGCGGGTCCGTCGTCGGCGATTCGTGCAGGAGGTGGGCCTGCCGGCCTACGATGCGCGGGTGCTCACGGAGGAGCGCGAGGTGGCCGACTACTTCGAGGCCGCCCTTGAGCACCTCTACAAGCGAACCAAGGGCGGGGACACCGACGCGCAGGCGAAGCTCGTGTCGAACCTCGTCATGACCGAGGTCATGCGCGTCCTCAACGAAGAGTCGATCACGATCGACGAGCTGCCGGTCGATCCTGAACGCCTGGCGCAACTGGCCTTCCTCCGCGTGCAGGAAAAGGTGAGCTCAAACGGGGCGCAGGAGGTGTTCGAGATCATGCTGGACGAAACCGACAAGAGCGCGGGGAAGATTGCCGACGAGCGCGACCTGATCCAGGTGACCGATCCCGACGCCATCGCGCCCGTCATTGACGAGGTGATCGACGATAATCCCGATCAGGTGCAGACCTACCTCGACGGCAAGGACGGCCTGCTGGGCTTCTTCATTGGGCAGGTGATGCAGCGCTTCGACGGCTCGCCCGATCCGGAGCTCGTGCGTGAGATGCTTCGGGAGAAGCTTGACGCCCAGCGGGAAGCCGTCGAAGAATAGCGCATTTTTGACTGGAAGATTGTGATGCGATCGATTGTGCGTACGTCGACGACGGCCCGCTGCCTGCGGTGGGGCGTTTTATCCTTCTTTGCTGGCGTCCTCATTCTCAGTTGCCGGTCCGCACCGGATCGGTCGCAGGCCCATCTTGAAGGGCGCATCACCGTCGAGTCCAGCGTTGACGCGACGGAAGATTACAGTGGCTTTCGCGTTCTGGTGGTCGACGCCAACAAGCGCGCCATCGATACCCTCGGCCACGCCACCACCGATGCGGATGGCCGGTTTCAGATGAGCGTGTCAGCGCCGGAACGGGGCATTTACACCCTGATGGTTTGGGGGCGGGAGGGACGGCAGCGCCTCGCCAGCACCGATTACGTCGTGGCGGCCGGCGATTCGGCGAGCCTGGACGTAACCTTTCCCCGGCAAAGCCGTCGACTGCGGATCCGCTCTCCGGAAAATGCGGCCCTCCAGGGGTACCGAAATACCCTGGCCCAGCATCGCACCTCGCTGGTGAAGGGGCTCCAGAGCGATGCACAAGACACCAACGACATCTCGCATCGCATCCGGCAGACCACCAGTGTCCTCTGGAGTCTCCAGGAGACGTTTCCGGATACCTACGCGAGCCAGCTTGCGGCGACCGAGTCCCTCTCGCTGCTTGCGGGCTGGAACGACTCGCTCGTCGTGGAGCGTGCGAAAACCATCGAGCCGTCGAATCCCCGGTACGTAGAGGCGGTTCGCATTGCTCGGCGGGCCACTGCGCGGCTCAAGGGACAGGACGCAGCACTCGATCTCCTCGATACCTTCGAGTCACAGGCCGAGACCGACGCTCAGCGGGCGGGCGTGCAGGCCGATCGGGTGCGCGCGTTCATCGACAGTCTGCAGTCGCAGGCGGCCCTGTCGGCTGCCCAGAAACTCAAGAATAACTACCCCAACACGAAGTGGGCCGACTGGGCGGATCGGGCCACCTACGAGGTTAAAAACCTGCTGCCCGGAAAAGAGGCCCCACAAATTTCGGCACAAACCCTGTCCGGCGATTCGCTCTCGTTGGACGACTTCGAAGGGCGCCCCGTCGTGCTCGAGTATTTTGCACCGGGCGACCAGCTCTTCGGCCGCCAGCTCTCGAATCGAAATGCCCTCTACGACGCGACCCGGTCCGATTCCGTCGCGTTCGTCTCCGTTTCGGTTGACCCGGACACGCTTCTCTA
>CAZTDC010000053.1:0-13283 GCA_964612165.1 uncultured Salinivenus sp. | reverse complement strand
GGGCGAGTTCGAGAAATTCCAGTGTAGTGCCCGCGGGCCTCAGGCCATTTTCTGCCAGCCATGCCCTTTTCGTCCATTTTGGGGCTGCCAAAATGGACACCCAACCAGGTAGAACGAAGCGATTTCGGGAAATGTGCTTTCTGAATAGGCGAAGCAGAAACAGATTAGCAGTTTGGGTTCAAACAAGCGATCCCTCTGAAAACAACTTCACACCATCGGCGCAGTGACGTAGAACGGAGGGCTGTCGGTGCGTCAGGTCCCGACGCCCACAGGCTCGGGGGCAGGCACTGCCTCGGACGCTGGCGTGCGGGCGGCGGCAAGTGCTCGTTCCAGGTCCGTCGTCAGATCGTCCGTCGACTCGATGCCGACGGAGAGGCGGAGGAGGGTGTCCGTGATGCCTGCGTCCGCGCGCTGGTCGGGCGCCATCGAGGCGTGGCTCATGGTAGCCGGGTGCTCGATCAGTGACTCGACGCCCCCCAGCGATTCGGCGAGCGCGAACACCTCGGTGGACCGCAGCACCTCCTTCACGTCCACCTGGTCCTCGTCGACGAAAAAAGACACCATGCCGCCGTATCCGTCCTGTTGCCGGCGGGCGATCTCGTGCCCCGGATGGTCGCGGAGGCCGGGGTAGCAGACGCGTTCGACGGCCGGGTGCTCGTGGAGGAAGTAGGCAATCGAGCGGGCGTTCATTTCGTGCTGCTGCATGCGCACCGGCAGCGTCTTGGCCCCGCGGAGGACGAGCCAGCTGTCGAAGGGAGCGGAGACGGTCCCGTGCGCATTGGCGGTGAAGTCGAGCTCGTCGGCCAGGGCCTCCGACTCGGCAACAACCGCGCCGCCCACCACGTCCGAGTGGCCGTTCAGGTACTTCGTCGTGGAGTACACCACGAGGTCGGCCCCGTACTCGATGGGGCGCTGGAGCATGGGGGATAGGAAGGTATTGTCGACGATGAGGAGCAGGTCGTGTGCGTCGGCAAACGCGGAGAGGGCCTCCAGGTCGACGATGCGGAGGAGCGGATTGGACGGCGTTTCGACCCAGAGGACCTCCGTCTCGGGCCGGACGGCCTCGGCGAGCGCGTCGCGGTCTGACAGGTCCTCGTAGGAGACCGACAGCTTGTCCTGATCAGCGAGGTGCGAAAAGAGCCGCTCGGTGCCGCCGTAACAGTCGTGCGCACAGATCACGTGTGCCTCGGCGTCGAAGAGGGAGACGACGGTCGACACGGCGGCCATGCCCGTCGCACAGGCCACGGCGCCGGCACCGCCGTCGAGATCGGCGAGCGTATCTTCGAGGGCCTCGCGCGTCGGGTTGCCGCTTCGGGTGTAGTCAAAACCCTTCGTTTCGCCGACATCCTCGAACTGAAAGATGGCGGACTGGTAGAGCGGCGGGACGACGCTATTGAAGGAGTCGTCTACGTCCTGCCCAGCGAGGGTCAGGCGCGTTTCGGGATCCAGATCCATGAGGGCGTGCGTCTTGGTGAGTAAAGAAGCGTGGTCGGTCTCACCAAGACGACAGAGGACGAGCCCAGGATCGCAGTCCCGCGACCAGAAGCGAGCCTCTCATCTTTCCCCAAGCAATGCACCATCGGGGCAGGAGTTGGCACCAAGGCGACGCCCATTGCTGGGCGTCCGGTTGCCACGACGTCATCGGGCCTGTTCCCTCGGTCGTTCTTGATGAGACAATTTCTACGGTAAGGGTAGACGGGGGCTATGTCAAACGGGTTCCGGACGCGTTTCGTCGACTTCCCAAAGTTTGGAGCGAGCGCGCCTGTGCCGCCCGAATCGTATTGGCTGGATCGAGAACATCCCCCACCATTTTGTGGTCGTTTCAGTCTTTCAACGTGAACCATCGAACATACGTCCCCTCCAGAAATAGAGGTATCCACCCGGATTGGGGCACACCGCCACGCACTCCCTTCAGACACACAGACGAAGATGATTCCCCTGGTCACCCCGGACGACACCGCCCGCCTCGACGCCATCCTCAGTCGCGATGCCACCTTTAGCGACGAGGTGGACGCTTCCGTTGACGACATTCTCGGCCAGATGCGGGAAGGCGGCGATCCCGCGCTCCTCGCCCTCACCGAGCAGTTCGACGGCGTACGCCCCGATTCGGTGAAGGTGCCCACGTCTACGCTCGATGAGGCGAGCGACGCCCTCGATGGCGACCTGCGCGACGCGATTGCGCAGGCGGCCGCCAACATCCGCCGTTTCCACAAAAAACAGGTGCGCGAGTCGTGGTTCACCGACGACGGCGACGGGGTCATTCTCGGGCAGCGCGTGGTGCCGATGGCCCGGGTGGGGCTCTACGTGCCGGGCGGCACCGCCTTTTACCCGTCGAGCCTCCTCATGAACGCGATTCCCGCACAGGTGGCCGGTGTGGAGGAAATCCACCTCGTTTCTCCACCGCAGGAGGATGGCCGCCCGCACCCGCTCGTGCTTGCGACCGCCGCGTTCCTCGGCCTGGAGCACGTCTACGCCGTGGGCGGCGCCCAGGCGGTCGGGGCCCTCGCCTACGGCACCGACACCGTGCCCGCCGTGGATAAGATCGTGGGGCCCGGCAATGCGTACGTCGCCGCCGCGAAGAAGAAGGTGTTCGGTCGCGTGGGCATCGACTCGGTGGCCGGTCCCAGTGAGATCGGCGTCCTGGCCGACGACACAGCCGACCCGGCGTTCGTAGCGGCTGATCTCCTCTCCCAGGCCGAGCACGACGTGCGTGCCTCCGCCATCCTCATCACGCCGCATCGTTCCCTGGCCGAGGCCGTGCAGGACGAGGTAGAGGCGCGCGTCCCCGATCTGCCCCGGGCGGACGTGATCGAACAGGCCCTGGCCGACTACGGCGCCTGTGTGGTCACCGGCACGATGGACGAGGCCGTCGACCTCATGAACGAGCTCGCCGTGGAGCACCTGGAACTCCACGTAGACGACCCGTGGGAAACCATGACGCGCATTCGACACGCGGGCGCGCTCTTTCTGGGCGAGTACTCGTCGGAGCCGGTCGGCGATTACTTCGCCGGGCCCAACCACGTGCTTCCTACCGGCGGCACGGCCCGCCACGCCTCCGCCCTCGGGGTCGACGACTTTATCCGCACGCAGTCCGTCCTGTCCTACACCAAAGAGCGCCTCGACGAGACGGGCGAGCAGATCATCACCCTCGCCGAAGCGGAAGAACTCCAGGCCCACGCCGATGCCATCCGCGCTCGCCTAGACCGGACCGAAGAGTGATTGCGTTCAGGGGGCCTTTCTTGAAGGAGCCTCGATTCCCTGCCGATCCAAGGAGGATCGATCGTCTGGATGGGATCGATCTGCCCCCAATGGGAAGATGCGGTTTCTGGATCGCGTAGCCGACGCCGCATGCGTGCGCTTCAGTTCTGAAAGGTTCGATTGGGTGGAGAGGGGGCCGTGAGGATTGCCGTCTCCAAGCATTGTGTGTGGTTTTCACCAAAGGACCTGCCCGATTGAGCTCGAAGAAGAGAGCCGAAGGCCACTTGTGGCCAGTCTATTCTTTGTTAACGGAAAATTAATTTCTATTCTGTAAGCGGTTACATTTCTTTCCTGTCGAAAGGCTGAAAATTCCCGTCGTATTTGCTCTGTAAGCGACTTGAACGACCAGATACCGCGTCGTGTCGTTTTTCAGCCTGTAACCGCTTACGTAGAATCCACCTTCGTTTTCCCACCCCGAATGACCCGCACGCTCTCCCATGACTGATCGCACTGATTGGAAGGACCTGCTCCGTTCTCGTTTGTCTTTTGTCGTTGTCTTCCTGTTGACGGTCGGCCTGCTGGGCGGTTGCTCCGACCAGAGCACGCTCGTAGAAGAAGAGGCATCTTCCCAGCAGTCCTCGGCCCCGGTTTCAGAAAAGGCCACGTCCGGGGCTCCCCCTGTCATGATGCAGGGCTTTTACTGGGACGCTCCCGCCGATGTCGGAGACGGTGAATGGTGGGACCACGTGCGCAAGCGTGTCCCCGACCTTGCCGACGACGGATTCACGAAGATCTGGCTGCCGCCCGCCTCAAAGGCGCAGAACGACCCCTCAATGGGCTACGACCCATACGACTACTTTGATCTTGGTGAATACGACCAGAAGATGGGCGTCGAGACGTGGCACGGAAGCCGGAACGAGTTGGAGAAGCTCATCAGCACCGCTCACAATAACGACATCAATGTGGTGGCCGACATCGTGAACAACCACATGTCCGGCGGTAAGCTAGAATACAATGAGAACACCGGCGACTCGACGTATACGGACTTCGATCCGAAGAGTGATCGATTTGAGCTCGACTACAACAACTTCCACCCTTCCACCTACGAAGATTCCGACGCGGGCTCGTTTGCGGGGTTTCCGGACCTCGCGCACGACAATCCGGAGACGTACAATACCGTCAAGCAGTACCAGCTCTTTCTCGATTCGCTTGGCTTCGACGGCTGGCGCTACGACTACGTGAAGGGTGTGGACCCGCACGTGACCCGCGATCTGCAAAACGACGTTGGGGGATTTGCAGTCGGCGAGTATTATGACGGCAGCAAGAGCAAGCTTATCAACTGGCTAGAGGCCGTCGACTACAAGGCCAGTGCCTTTGATTTCCCGCTCCACTTTGCGCTGAAGGACCTCTGCAACAGCACCGACGGCAGCTACGACCTGCGCAACCTGTGGGGATCGGGGCTGCTATGGGACAAGCCGTTCCACACCGTTACCTTCGTCTCAAACCACGACACCGATAAGGACAACCCCATCATCTACGACAAGATGATGGCCTATTCGGTGGTGCTCACCCACGAAGGGATGCCTACGGTCTTCTGGAAGGACTACTACAACTACGATCTTGCGAAACGCGACAAGGCCACCGGCATCGCACAGTTGGTATGGGTGTATCAGAATCTGGCCGACGGCGGATCGTCGCTTCTGCACGAGAGCCCGAATCTCTACATCATGCAGCGGAATGGAGACCCAGGTCTCGTGCTTGTCCTGAATGACGATCCGGACAACTGGAAGGGACAGACGGTCTCGACGCAGTGGGCGAACACGAAGCTGCATGCCTACGCCTGGAACGGCGGCGCGCAGCCGAAAGACAAGTGGACGGACGGCAACGGAACGGTGGATCTCTGGGCGCCACCGCGGGGGTATGCTGTTTACGCCCCGTCCGGTTACTAACGTCCTTCCGGAGACACTCGTTGGCCGTCAACAGCCCGTCTCGGTGTGCTGCCGGGACGGGCTTCTCTCATGGACAAGACCAGTTCAGCGGACGGGTGCGAAAAAGCCGTGACGAGGGAGACATTTGACCTTTGAGGCGGTATATTAGCTGTGTATATCATAGAGCGATTTATTTCGTCGCTCATCTTTGTCAAGTGCTCCTCGTGTCATGGCTGTTCAGACCTCCTCGACGTCCACCGACGACGTGCTCGACCTAATCCGACCCGCCGTGCGGGACGAAAGCGAGTACGTGGTGGGCGCGCCTCCCGACGTGGACGTGAAGCTGAATCAGAACGAAAGCCCGTTCGACCTGCCGGAGGAGTTGAAGGAGGAGCTGCTGGACGGTTTTGAACAGGTCGACTTCAACCGCTATCCCACCGAACAACCTGATCGGCTGCGCCACGCCCTTGCGGAGCACGACGGCGTGCCGCCCGAGAGCATCATCGTGGGCAACGGGTCAAACGAGATTACCTACACGTTCGGCCTCGCTTTTCTTGAGGCAGGCTCCTCCGTGGTGTTGCCCCGGCCCATGTTTTCGCTCTACGGAAAGGTCGCTCGTTTGCAAAGCGCTGACCTCACAGAGGTGCCCCCGCGCGACAATCTCCGCTTCGATACCGAGGGGCTCGTGGAGGCGGTTCGGGAGACGGAGGCACGGCTCACCGTCCTCGCCACGCCCAACAATCCCACCGGTCAGGCCATGACGCTCGACGAGGTCGAGCGGGTAGTTGCCGCCTCGCCCGGCATTGTGGTGGTCGACGAGGCCTACGTCGAGTTCAACTCGGAGGCCAGTGCAGTTGAGTTGCTCGACGACCACCCAAACGTCATCGTGCTGCGTACGCTCTCGAAGGCGTTTGGCCTCGCCGGCCTGCGGCTTGGCTACCTCATCGCCCGGCCGCCGGTTGTGCAGGAACTTATGAAGGCGCGGCTTCCGTTCATGGTGGACCGCTTCGCGGAGCAGACCGCATTGGCTGTGCTTCAGCGTCCGGGGCTTTTGGAGGAACGCGTGCGCCGGATGCAGGTCTCTATCACCGAGGTAACCGAGGCTCTAAAGCAGATGGATGCGGTGGACGTGGTGCCGACCGAAGCAAATTTCGTAATCTTCACCACACCGCGCCCTGCAGACGCGTTGCAGGACCAGTTGGTCGATCGCGGCGTCCTGGTGCGCAACATGGGCGGGTACCCAGAACTTGAGGGCTATCTTCGGGTCAGCGCAGGCACGCGAGCGGAGAACAAGGCGTTTCTGACTGCGTTGGAAGAGACGCTCTAAATTGGACGCTCCGGGGTGATGCACTAGAGGGAGGGGCCGTCCACAGTCCCTCTCCGTGATGAGGATCATCCCTTCGTTGTCGGGAGTCGGATCCTTTTCTTGAATACATTGAGATCGCGATGGATTTTACTCGTGTTGATATCATCGGTCTCTCTACGAGCCCATCCAGCGGCGGGGCCTACGCACTCGTGCTGGGGGAGGTAGAGGGCAATCGCCGTCTGCCCATCATCATCGGCGCCTTCGAGGCGCAGGCGATTGCGCTGGAGTTGGAGAAGATCCAGCCCCCTCGCCCGATGACGCACGACCTGCTGCGGGACACCTTTGAGGAGCTTGAGGTCGATGTCACGGAAGTGGTGATCGACGAGCTCCGCGAGGGCACGTTCTTCGCCAAGATTCGCTATCGCCACAACGGCGACGAGCATCAGCTCGACTCTCGGCCCAGCGACGCCGTGGCGCTCGCCGTGCGGGTCGACGCGCCCATCTACGTGGCGCCGATGGTGCTCGAAGAGGCGGGTATCGTCGCCGAGGACGAGTCGGGCATCTCCTCCATTACCCAGCAGGCCGAAGAAGCATCGGCCGGTGGTGGGCAGGAGGAAGAACCCAGCGGCACCGAACTCGAACGGAAGCAGAAGCAATTAGAGAAGGCGGTTGAAGAGGAGAACTACGAGCGCGCCGCCGAGCTCCGCGACGAAATTGAACAGCTGGAGCAGGAAGAGCAAGAACAAGAGCAAAACAAAAACTAACCACTTCGGTCGCCTCGACCACACGATGGCCTGTTGTTGGTCCGAACCGTCGTGGGACCCGGCGAAGCTGTGAGGGGATGCCCCTCTGGCTTCGCCTTTTTTATTGGTCGAACTACCCCGTCCGTCCCCGAACGTCTCTTTTGTCCGCATGTCCGCAACCGCGACTCGTCCCGACATCCGCCGCTGTTCGCCCGCTGACCTCGGCGCGTTTCCCGACCTCTTCGTCGATTATTGCACCGAGTTCGACGCCGTGTCAGACTTCTACGCGGGCGACTGGCGCGACCTGGAGACCCGGAAGAGGGTTGCGGAGCAGGCGGCCGCTCGACCGGTGGATCGCGACGTGGTGGCCGACGTGCTGGCCGACCAAAATGCAGAATGGGGCGGCGGCAATGCTGCTCAGCGCAACGTGGAGGCTCTCCGCGACCCCGAGACCGTGGCTGTGGTGACGGGGCAGCAAGTCGGCCTCTTTACCGGGCCGCTCTATACCATCTACAAGACCATCACTACGCTCCAGCTGGCCGAGGAGTGGGCCGAGCAGACGGGGCGCACGGTCGTCCCGATCTTCTGGGTGGAGGGCGAGGACCACGACTTCGAGGAAATCGCCACGGCCCACGTGCTGCGGCGCAACGAGGTGGTGTCCCTCCCCTACGAGCCCGACGTGACCGACAACCCCGGGGCGGTGGGGCGCCTGCCGCTCACCGACGACATCGAGGACGTACTGGGCCATCTGGACGACACGCTTCCCGAGTCCGACTTCAAACCGGCTGTGATGGAGCACGTCCGCGCGGCCTACCAGCCCGGCACGCCCATCGAGGACGCGTTCGCACATCTGCTGCGCTCGCTGTTCAAGGACGACGGCCTCGTCTTCATGAATCCGGACGACGAGCGGTTGAAGGGGCTCACGCAGCCCCTCTTTCGACGTGAGATCGAAGATCCAGAGACGCCGGCCGCCCGCATCGACGCCACGAGCCAGGCGCTCCGCGATCGGGGCTATCACGCCCAGGTGCACGCCCGGCCGACCAACCTCTTCTGGCTTGCGGACGATGCCCGCTACGCCATTGATCTCAGCGATGATGGACAGTTTGTTCTTCGCGACACGGACCAAACGTTTACCCGCGCTGAGCTGCTCGATCGGCTCGATGCCGAGCCGGAGCGCTTCAGCCCAAACGTCGTTCTGCGCCCGCTCATGCAGGACCACCTGCTGCCCACGGCCGCCTACGTGGCCGGGCCCGGAGAGGTCTCCTACTTCGCCCAGTACGGTGACGTGTACGACTGGGCCGATCTGTCGATGCCCCTCATCCACCCCCGCGCCAGCGTTAGCCTCGTCGAAGGCAAGGTGAAAAAGGTGCTCGATAAGTACGACCTCGGTGTGTGCGACTTCCGCGCCGACCTGGAGGCCCTCTTCCAGGACGTGGTCGTCGATACGATGGACGTGGACATTGATGCGGTCTTTCAGGACGCCACGACCGAGATGCACAAGGCACTTAACGGACTGAAACCGCAGGTAGAGGGGGTCGACGGGTCGCTCGGGGCCGCCGCCGAGGCCACGCGGGCCGCTCTCGTCGAGGAAATGAACACCCTCAAGCAGAAAGTCGTGCGCGCCGAAAAGCGTCAGCAGGACGAGGTGCGTGCTCAACTGGAGAAGGCCCACGCGAACTTGCGGCCCCAGGGCACGCTTCAGGAACGCACGATCAACGTGCTGTACTACCTCAACAAGTACAGCCTCGACCTGCTCGACGACCTCCGACACACGCTCCGCACCGATACGTCTGAGCACCAGGTCGTGGAGCTGTAGAAGAGGAAGAATGAAACGTCCGGGACATTTGGAAGGACTTCGTTCCAGTCCTCCCATACGGACCCGTGACCATCGACTGCGAAGGGTCTCTAAGCCTCCCTATTTTGAGAAACAGAGTTGTTTCCATTTTTGCTCATGGACGACGTGCCTTCCCACGACGTGCTGTTCAGCCCCCTCATCGAGCACGCCATTGAGCTATCGGCCCAGTGGCACGACGGCACCTTTCGCAAGAGCGTGTGGCGCGACCCGGCGTTCGAGGTGCCGGAGGACGAGGAGATTCAGGTTCCGGTCATCGCGCACCTGGCGGCGGTGGCCTCTATCGTGCGCCGGGCCGGATGGGACGAGGTCACGGTGGCCGCCGCGTATCTGCACGACACGATCGAGGACATGAACCAGCACGGGAAGCGCCTGCGGCGCAAGCAGCTCCGTGACGCCGTGGGGGCGGAGGTGGCGAAGCTCGTGGCTCAGGTGTCGGAGCAGAAGCTCGACGACGACGGGCAGATGCGCTCCTGGCGGGCCCGAAAAGAGGACTATCTTGAGGGCATTCGGGCGGGCAGTCCGGAATCAGCAGCGATCAGCCTGGCCGACAAGATCCACAACCTCTGGTCGATCAATCAAAGCTTGGCGGCGGGAGAGGACATCTTCGCTGCTCTCAGCGGGGACGCCGAGGCACAGCACTGGTTCCATCGGTCTGTTCTGGAGGCCTCGACCCATCAAACTGACGCTCGTCTGGAGCCGATGCGCGAGCGGTTGCGCCAAGAGCTCGAGCGCTTCGAAGAACGAATTGGGTAATGTCGCAGCGGGTCGTCGCTGATTGAAGAAGCGTGAGGCGTGAAACGTGAAGCGTGATACAGGTCACGACTTCGCGGGAAGAGTCGATATCACGCATCACTCCTCACGCATCATGCCTCGTAGATTCGTGCTTTCTCTGTTTGCTGAACTTTGTACTTGCGCTGACTGCCTATGTCCAATCGCATCGCCTCCCACGCCCTCCTCACCGGCGCTAACCGCGGCCTCGGCCTCGAATGGACACGCCGGCTCGCCGACCGCGTCGACCGCCTGTTTGCGACCTGCCGCCGCCCGGGCGAGGCCCGCGAGCTGAACGATCTAGCCGACGCCCACTCCGATACGATCGAGGTGTTTGCGCTCGACGTGGCCGATCCCGATTCCATTACGGCCGCCGCTGAGCGCGTGGAAACGGAAGCGGGGGCGCTGGATCTGCTTATCAACAACGCCGGGATCAACGGGGGCGGCACCGGGGACCGCTTCGGCACGGTTGACCAGGAGACGATGATGGAGGTCCTCCGCGTAAACACCGCCGGGCCGCACCTCATGACCCAGGCCTTTGCCGACCTGCTTCGGGCGGATGGGACGACCGACGATAGCATCGTCGTGAACGTGACCTCACAGCTCGGCTCCATTGCGAATACCAAGGGGGGCGGCTGGCACAGCTACAAGGCCAGCAAGGCCGCGCTCAACATGTGTACCCGTCTCCAAGCGGGTGCGCTAGACGGCGACGCAATTGTCGTGTCGATGCATCCGGGCTGGGTACGCACCGACATGGGCGGCTCGAACGCTCGCCTTTCGACCGAGGAGTCAGTCACCGGCATGCTCGACGTGATTGAGGGCCTGACGCCGAATGATTCAGGCCGCTTCCTGTCCTACGACGGACGCGAACTGCCGTGGTAGTCGTCCGAAGCGGGGACGGTAGAACGGGTCGATCAGCAGTCCCTGTCATTCGTCGTCCTCGGGCAGCAGGGACTTGCCGAAGCTCTTGAGGGTGAAGACCGGGCAGGGAGCGCGGCGCACCACCTTCTCCGCCACGCTTCCGATGAGGAAGCGCTCCAGTCCCGTGCGACCATGGGTGGCCATTACGACGAGATCGGCCGCGTTGTCGTCGGCAAATTCGACGATGTCGCGGGCCGGGTTCCCCGCCAGCACGTGCACGTTCACCGGATCGGTGCGCAGGTCAATGTCCGCGGCGAGCGTCTCGAGGGCCTCGCGGGCGCGGTCTTGGACGCTGGGAAGGGAGGAGTTATTGATTGCGTCTAGGCCATAGACGTTGGGGTAGGAGGCCTCTTCGACCACGTGCAGCAGGTCGAGAGGAGCGGCGTAGGAATCGGCCAGGGCCACCGCGTGGTGCAGCACGGGCTTGGACTGGTCGGACAGGTCGACGGGGGCGAGCACCCGGTCGATCTGAGGCCCGCTGAGATCGTCGTCCTCCTGGGCGAGTACAGTAAAGACGGGACAAGGGGCGCGGCGCACCACCTCTTCCGAGACGCTTCCACTCAGCAGTCGCTCCATCCCTCGACGGCCGTGCGTGCCCATCACCACGAGGTCCACATCGTGCTCTGTAGTGTGCTTGATGATGGCATCGCCGGGGGAGGTGCTGTCCGTCTGGGCGTAGATGACCGGCACGGTGCCGCGCTCCTGGGTTACCGTCTGTACCTCGACGTGCTGCACGGTTTCCTCCGACAGGTCGCCCTCGGCCGGCGTCATCGGAAGGAAATCCATCGGGTTGGACGCGTCGTCTGCGTCGGGAGCCACGACGTTGAAGACGTGGATGGTGGCGTTGTATTGCAGGGCCAGGTGCGCAGCGTGGGCAAATGCCCCCTCGGCAACGTCCGAGAAGTCGGTCGGAAAAAGGATCGTGTCGATGTTCAACGTCATAGGGCGAGGAAACTGTAGACAGTGGAGAATCGGCGTTGACGGAGGACCGTCCGTGAGAACTACAGGATAACGAGCACAGCGGAGAAGACAAAGATCACGACCGCAATTGCCGTTAAAGATTCGAATGGAGCGACGGCGGCTCCGCCGCCGTTTTCCTGTGACGCCGACTGTACGGAGCGTACCGTGTCGCCCCTCGAAATGGACGTGTGAAGAGTCCCGGGCTGTTTTAACAGGAGGCACGGGATGGACTTGCGTGTCATCCCCACAACAAAAAAAGCCACCCGTCGAAGCAGTCGACGGGTGGCAGGGCCTCGAAGAATGGAGCTGGACAAAGACTATCGTACCGAGTCAGTCGCTTGTTCGAGCTTGTGGTCGGCGAGGGCGAAGCGTGTAAGCAGTTGGACGCGTTCAGGCTCAAGGTGATCAACCAGGGCCTCAAGGCCCTGCATGGCCGATTCGGTACCGATGCCGGAGAGGGCCGAGACGGCCATGATGCGAATCGCCTCCGTCTTGCCCGTGGCGACCAGCCCGTGTAGCGGCGTCACCAGAACCTGGAAAAAGTCCGCGTCATACCGGCGATTGTGGGCGTACGTCCCAATCAGGCGGACGGCGCGTGCTTGCTCGACCGCCGAATCGGAATTGAGAAGACGAAGAAGCGTGGCCTTCTCCAGGGCCGGGTCGTCGGTCGTGTCGGCAGGGACCGCAGCGGCGTTCGTCGGGAGCAGCGCAGCGGCCAAGGCGAAGAGGACGAGTGCACGGGGGATACGTCGAGTCATACGAGGGAGGGAGGATTGTGGAGGAAAAAACCATGCGCAATTGAAGGACGGAGTACACCCGAAGGTGGGATGTCCCTCAAGGTCACTACTTGATGACGAGCGCTTGCTCGGCGCTATCGATGTGCTCGGCCGCGTATCGGTGAAACGCCGCCTCCAACGCCTGCTTCAGCCGATCGGAGTCGAGTTCGTCCTTCTGCGACTGCAGGCCTACCATGGCCATGTCGGTACCGATGGCAGAGAGGGCCGAGACCGCTGCGATGCGAACCCTCTCCGTCCGGCCGTCGGCCACGAGGTCGTGGAGCGGCCGCACCAGATCCCGGAAGAAGGACGTGTTGTAGCGACCAGTGTGCGCGTATGCCCGGATGCGTCGCGCTGCCTGCTCCTGTTGCTCCACCGAGTCGGAGGTCAGAGCACGCGTAAGCTCCGCTTGGACGATTGCCTCCGGAGTGGGACCGTCGGTCGTATCGGACGGTTCAGCGGCGGCTCCTCCCGGAAGAAGAACGAGCGATAACGCGAATGCCGTGAGGGTCGTTCTGAGTCGGTTCATGATCGGTTGGAGGGTTGAATGTGAGAGTGCGCGAGCGCAACAACGGGAGGGGTGCCCCCGGCTCCACTGCCTGTCCCGGAACCGTCGGGCCCGCGAGTACTGACCGCGAGTTTCTTCCCAACCATCGTCACATCGCCCTACGACCACACATCCCAGAAGTGGCAGAATTTTGTCGTGAAAATATGCATTTCTCGTGGACAGAATTTGAAGTAAGCGATTCCAGTTGGCCGGAACCGCTTTTGGTTACATCTACATCACACGCCGCTCAGAGGCAATTTTTCGAGAAAAGCGCTTTCGAA
>CAZTDC010000052.1:0-13438 GCA_964612165.1 uncultured Salinivenus sp. | reverse complement strand
ACATTATCGCCATTCTCGGCATGGACGAGCTCAGCGAGGAGGACAAGCAGGCCGTCAATCGGGCCCGGCGCGT
This sequence comes from uncultured Salinivenus sp., assembly GCA_964612165.1. Classification (GTDB taxonomy): domain Bacteria; phylum Bacteroidota; class Rhodothermia; order Rhodothermales; family Salinibacteraceae; genus Salinibacter. Next base: position 13,365 of record CAZTDC010000052.1, on the reverse strand, counting down.
GCAGCGCTTCCTCAGCCAGCCGTTCTTCGTGGCCGAGCAGTTCACCGGCCAGCCCGGCAAGTTCGTCTCCATCGAGGAGACCATCCGCGGCTTCCGGATGATCCTCGACGGCGAGCTCGACCACCTGCCCGAACGAGCGTTCCTCCTCAAGGGCACGATCGACGAGGTGATCGAGGAAGGCGAAGAAATGATCGACTAGGAGTACCCTCCGCGTCCACGCGTTGAGCGTCATGCGTTTTGCGTTGAGCGTTCAGCGTTTCAGACAATCGTGAGCAACGCATAACCCGTCACCCTTAACCCTTCACCGCAAAAATGGCAGACGAGCTCGACGTTGACATTGTGACGCCGGACGCCCATCCCTATCAGGGACCGGCCAATGGCGTGCGCGCCCCGGGGGTCGAGGGCTCCTTCGAGGTGCGCAACAACCACGCACCGATGATTGCCGCCTTCGACATTGGGCCCCTCATCGTGAAAACGGACTCGGCCCACGAGTACGCCGACGTCCACGACAACAAGATCGTCTTTGCGACCAGCGGGGGCTTCCTGGAAATCGTGGAAAACCACGTGACGGTGCTGGCCGAGACGGTGGAACCCGCCTCCGAGATCGACGTCGATCGGGCCGAGAACGCCGAGGAGCGGGCCCGTCGCCGCCTCGAAGAAGGCATTCAGGGGGAGGAGCGCGAAAAATACGAGACGGCCCTGGAGCGGGCTCGCAACCGCCTGCGCGTCGCGATGGGACAGGTGGGCTCGGACGCCTGACCGCCGATCGCTCCATACGATACGACCTGTATGATCCTACGCCCGTCGGCCCACAGCCGTCGGGCGTTTTTCGTTTGTCCCTGCCCGGCTGGACACATTTGGCGGCTGTGGACGTAGGTGTTCACACGTAGTATCCTCGTCCCCACCCCTTGTCCCCCTGTTCGGGACGTTTCGCCATGCGCAAGGTCAAAAACGTCTTTCGCATCGACACCGGTCGCACGCACGGCTGGCAGGTGCGCATCATCCGCGATGGCGACCGGCACACCAAGCTCTTCTCGGATTCGGTGCACGGAGGCAAGGAAGAGGCCTACGAGGCGGCCGTCGAGCACAGGAACGAGATGCTCGAGACGCTTCCGGACCTGCCGGACGGCAAGGCCGGTCAGCTCCACACGGACGAGGTCCACGAGCGGCGCTGGGAAAGCGTGACGCGCACCGGCGTGAAGGGCCTCGGCTTTACAATGACGACGTACAACCAGCGCAAGGACGACCGGCGTCCGTACGTGAGCGTCCACTGGCCGGGCGAGGACCGCTGGCAGTGCACCAGCTTCTCGATCGTGAAGCACGGACTCCGAGGGGCGCTGAACGAAGCGGCCGAGACGCTGGCCGAGCACACCGACCACGATCTGTCCGTCGAAGAAATGATTGAGACGGCCGAGCCCGCTATCGCGGACCTGCTGGAACGGGAGGGGTACGAGGACTACACGTAGCGGAACGCCCCTCTCCTTTCCTCGATTGGGACCGCCTGGAGGAACTGCTCGCCCCCAGTTGGGCATTCCGTGCCTCCTCTCACAGTCTCTCCTCTATCCCTGTCCCCCTGACCGTTCATGCGTACCGGGATCGCCTCCGTTCTCCTTGTTCTCTTTGCTCCGCTCGCACTGGCCCAGCCGCTCCCGGAGCGTCCCACCGACAACCTGCTGACTCGACCGGCCCTGCAGGCGGTGGTGGAGGCGCAGATTGAACGCGACGGGGCGACGCTGGCCCGCAAGCTGACCGCAGAGGCCCCGGATGTGCGGGCCCGTGCAGCCTTCGCCCTTGCCTCTGTGCAGGACACGTCGTCGATCCCCGCCCTGTTGGATCACCTCCAGGACGGTGTGCCCGCCGTGCGGACGGACGCCGCCTTCGCCCTCGCCCAGATGCCAGACGGCGTGCCCTCTGATCAACTCCTCGAAACGCTGCGCTACGAGCGAGACGCCACCATGCAGCGGCTCCTGATCGGGGCCCTCGGCACCACGGGGGACGCCGCCTCTCTTCGCACGCTCCTCGACCTGGGCCTGCCCCCCAACCGGGCCTCCGACGTGGCCCTCGCGCTTGCCCACTACGGCATGCGCGACTTGGTCGACTCGACTGCCTCGGCCTGGCTCGCAGAGCGCCTGACGGCCCCCGACGCCTGGACCCGTCGCAACGCCGCCTACGCGCTCGGACGCGTGCCTGGCCTCGCGCAGGGGCAAGCCGACTCGATCCGGTCGGCCCTCGACCAGGCCGCGCGCAATGACCCCGCGGCCATGCATCTGCTTCGAGCCCTGGGGCAGGTGGGCGACTCGACCGACGCCGACCAGCTCACCGCCTGGCTTCAAAACACTCCGGACTGGCGGGCGCGCGTCGAGGCCGCTCGGGCCCTCCGCCAACGTCCCGCCACCTCCTCCATCCGCTCGGCCCTCGTCCGCGCCCTCAAGGATTCGCACCCGCTCGTGGCCCGCACGGCCGCCGCGACGCTGGCCCAGGCCGACTGGTCCAACGCGACCCGCACGGCCGTCGGCGTCTGGATCGAGGCGAATCCTGATCGCTGGCGGGTGATGGCCCCGCTGCTCCGCGGGCTGGCGCGGAATGGCCGCTCCGGACGGGTCTTCCGCACCGTCGAGCGGTGGAGGCAGGAGCGGTCAACAGTCGTATACGCCGCCGCCCTTCCTGCCCTCGCCCCACTCAAAAATGTCCGCGCCGACTCGATTCTGAGCGCGGAGATCCAGAACGACGACCCGCGTATCGCAGCCGCCGCCGTACAGGGCCTCGGCGCGCGCTGGGACCGCGTTCGTCCTGATCGGGCGTCCTTCTTCTTCGAGCACTTAACCGATGCTGTGCGTCGCGGCGACCCTGCCCTCCTCTACCACGGCGCGTCCCTGCTTACCGATTCTCTCTTCGTAGCAAGGGGCGCCGCCGATACGCTCGTAGCCACCTACCGCACCCTCTCGACGCCCGACGACCTGGAGGGCATGACGTCCGTGCTGGACGCCCTCGGTACCATCGGCAACGCAACGGCCGAAGCGACGCTCCGAAGCGCCCTCGACCATCCGCACCACGCCATCCGAAACGCCGCGGCGGCGGGCCTCTCCGAAGCAACCGACACGACGATCACCGCCGATCCAAAGCCGCTGCCCGACACGCCCTCCATCGACTGGAACTACCTCAACAAGCTGGGCCCACAGCCGCGCCTCGTGCTGGAAACGAACCGGGGCACCGTTGTCGTCGAACTCGACGCTGAACAGGCGCCACAGACCGTCCAGGCCATCACGCAGTTCGCAAAAAACGGGCGCTACGACGGCGTGCCCTTCCACCGTGTCGTTCCCAACTTTGTAGTGCAGGGTGGCGACTTTGTCCGGCGGGACGGTTTCGGTGGTCCGGGCGTTTTCCTCCGCACCGAAATCACGCGCCTCGGGCACCGGCGCGGCACCATCGGCATGGCCAGTGCCGGAAAAGATACGGAAGGCTGCCAGTTCTTTATTCCGCACAGCATGCAACCGCACCTGGACGGCGGCTACACGGCGTTCGGAACGGTCGTGGAGGGCATGGACGTCGTCGATCAAATCCGCGTCGGCGATCGCATCACGAACGCCACCGTTCGCCCGTCAAAATGATCAAGTCGAACCGCTTGCTCCCCTCCTGAAACATCTCCCTTTCCCATGACTCGACCGTCTTTCCATCTGTTTTGCGCTCTTCTCCTTCCCCTTCTCGTCCTCGGCTGCGACGATCCAAAGAAGGCCCAAACCGCCTCTAAGCCGACCCCCGCAGACCTGTCTCAGTACGACAAGGACGACTGGAGCTACGAGGGAGAGGCCGGCCCCGAACAGTGGGCCCGCCTCTCATCGGACTTCGCGTCCTGCAACGGATCGAAGCAATCCCCCATTAACCTCGCCGACGCGAGCCCCCCGGAGGGGGAATCGCTCCTGAAGACATCCTACACCACCGAGGAAGCAAACATTGTGGACACCGGCCACGTCCTGCAGGTCAACACGAGCGGCGGCACCCTATCGATTCGGGGCCAGACCTATGCCCTCCAGCAGTTTCACGTCCACACCCCGAGCGAGCACACCGTGAAGGGGGAGCGATACGCCGCCGAGATCCACCTCGTCCACGAGGCCGACGACGGCCAACGTGCCGTGTTGGGCCTTCTCGTCGAAGAAGGAGACTCGCACCCGCACCTGGACGACTGGATTGTCGAGCCGGACACGACCGTGCCGCGCTACAACGTCGCCCGGCTCCTCCCCAGTCGCCGCAGCTACTACACCTACGACGGCTCGCTCACGACGCCGCCCTGCACCGAAGGCGTGCGCTGGGTCGTGATGAACACCCCGATCCAGGCGTCGGAGGAGCAGCTCGATGCCCTTCGGGCTCTGCACGACGGCAACGCCCGTCCGACCCAGCCGCGCAACGACCGAACGGTCGTCCTGGTCGCGCCCTGATCCAGTGTACTGTTTGCCTGTGTTTTCCTCCCCACCATGACGCTCGACGACCTCTCCACCCCGGCCCTCCTCATCGACCGCGACCGGCTCGCCCGCAACCTGGACCGGATGCGGGCCATCGCCGACGCAAACGAGGTGGCCCTCCGCCCCCACGTCAAGACGCACAAATCCATCGCCCTCGCTCAGGAGCAGCGGGCACGCGGGACCGCGGGGCTCACCGTGGCCACCGTCAAGGAGGCCGAGACGTTCGTCGAGGCGGGCGTCAAGGACGTGCGCGTCGCCTTTCCCGTCACGGGCCGCGACAAGCACGAGCGCCTGCAGGCACTCCGGAACGCGGCTACGCTCTCGTTCACGGTCGACACCGTGGCGGGCGCCGAGCAGGCCGCGGCGGTCTACCCGGAGGGCGAGCCGATCGACGTCTTGATGGAGGTGGACGTGGGACACGGGCGCTGCGGCGTGCCGTGGGACCACGGGGAGGCGGCCGTCCACCTCGCCCGCCGCATCACCGACCTGCCGAGCCTCCACCTCACCGGCATCCTGACGCACGCCGGGCAGGCCTACGACGGTCCGACCGACGACGAGACGGAAGAAGACGCCCTCCGCCGCGTGGCCCGACACGAGCGCGACCGCATGCTGCGGATGGCCGCCCGCCTGGCCCACGCCGACGTTCCTGGGGTCGAGCCCGGCTTGTTTGAGATTAGCGTCGGCTCCACCCCGTCGATGGCCGCGTTCGAGAATGCGGAGCGCGACGGCTTCCGTGTCACCGAGATCCGCCCCGGCAACTACGTGATGCACGATGCCATGCAGGTGGCCCTCGGCGCCGCGTCGCTCACCGACTGCGCGCTCACCGTGCTCACCACTGTCGTCAGCACCCAGCGTACCGCCGACAGTCCCCAGCGCGCCTTTGTGGACGCCGGCAAGAAGGTCTTCACCACCGACACCGGCTACGGAACCGACGGGTACGGGACGGTGCTAGGAGCGGCCGAGACGATGACGCCGCATCCCAACGCGCGCCTCGATCACCTGTCGGAAGAGCACGGCTGGCTGATGGTGCCGCCGTCCTCCCCGCTGACGGTCGGCGATCGCCTGCGCGTCGTCCCCAACCACGCCTGCGTCACGGTCGCCAATCATTCGACCCTTCACCTCGTCGACGGCGAAACAGTCACAGACACGTGGTCGGTCGATGCATCCGGCTGGTAAACCGCCTGAGGCATTGCCCAACGCCCTCACGCACATCTGCGTGCGGCAGGTCGAGATCGATCGGGTGGTCAGATGTTCTCACACGTCGTCGGCAGCAGCCATCGATTCGCGATCCGGCTCCGACATACGGGCCGTCTCGCTTGGGCGGAACCGGTCCAGGAGACGGTGCACGGGCTCGCTGTTCCAGTCGGCCGCTCCACGGTGTCGGTATACCACCTGCCCGTCGTCTCGTACGACGTAGGTGCGGGGAACGACGCGACCTTCGAGCGGCGCCGGCACGTCGTCGATGACGTACACCGGCATCGAAAGGTCCGCATTTTCGACGTAGGTGCGCACCCGGTCGCGCGGCTCTTCGGAGACGACGGCAAGCGGGACCTCCGTGCCGACCGAGTCGTGCAGGGCCTCGAGCGTCGGCATCTCGGCCTTGCAGGGGCCGCACCACGTTGCCCATTTGTTGATGAGGACCGCCCCCTGGAGGGAATCAAGCGTCGTGGAATCGTCCGCCGTCGCCGAGTGGAGCGTCCAGTCGTCCGGCACGGCCCCGTAGGTTACCGTTCGTTCCTTCTCCGGTACGTCCGGCGTAGCCAGGTCCACCTTTTGGGCCGATTCGTCGTCGGCCTGCGCCATGTCGTACCGCGCGTACCCAATGAGGCCTGCTACACCTAATACGAGGCCCATGAGGACCCCACCAAAGAACGTCCACGAAAAGATTGACGAGAGAATTGAGCGTTCAGAGGACATCGGAGATCGGGTCAAGTGAGAGTTCAGTCTCGCATCGCGGGCCTGCAAAACAGCCGTTCAGCCTCTCTCGACTACGGCTCCCTTCGCTGAGCGGTCAGTTGGCGCAACGACGCCGACGATCGGTCCGCCGTCCTCGGCGGACGGATGCGGTCCAGGAGGCGGCGAGCAGCGTCCGCACTCCAGTCTGCCGGTCCGAGATGGCGATATACCACCTCTCCGCCCGCGCGGATCAGGTACGTGCGAGGAAGAACATCCCCCTCGAACACGGAGGGCACCTCATCGACGGCGTAGACGGGCAACGAATAGTCGTTCTCCTTGACGTGTTGGCGCAGCGAGTCGCTCGGCTCGGACGAGACGTAGGCCACGCGCACGTCTTGTCCCGTCGTATCGTGGAGGGTCTGGAGGGTCGAGAGCTCCGCCGTGCAGGGCTCGCACCACGTCGCGCCCACGGTGAGCAGGGTGGGCCGCTCCATAAGTGAGCCAAACGGTCTCTCTCCCGGCCCATTGAGCGGCCGGAGCGTCCAGTCGTCCGGCACGACTCCCCGCACGGTCGTGGCCGTCGAATCCGACAGCTCGATTGGGTCCAGATAGCGGGCCTGCTCCGGCGGCCCCCCTCCTCCCATCCGTACCCGTACCTGTGCGTAGAGATACAGACCGCCTACGCCCAGAATGACCCCGCTCAGCACACCCGCGAGAAAGGTTTTCGAAAAGAGACGGTCGAGAAACGTCCGGAAAAACGACATGGCCGACGAGCAGGAAGGAATGTGAAGTGATGTTCAGCCCACCGGACAGAAAAAGCGAAGGCTTGTGCCCTTTCAAGGAGGAGAATTTATTTGAACTGTAGTTCATATAGCGTGACCTCCGCCGCTTCTCGTCCCCAATCCTGGTTCAGACTCTCCCTGATTGGCTGACTGGTGCCCCACGTGAAGCGATCGGTCGCAGCATGAAGAGGCGGTCCCCGCAACAGGGTGCGGGGAAAAGCATGCGGCTCACAACGCAGGCGTGCTCTTCGTCGAATTTCCCGGATCGAGGAGCCGATGCGCGCTTCTACAGTGGGACAGGGAACTCGTTTTCCTTCGACTCCGGACCGTGCGGCCGCTCCGATGCGTTAGATGAGCCCTGACTGCCGGTATCCGGGTCCTCAGGGGCGCGCCCTTCGACGTCTGCGACAGCCTTCCGACCGATGGTGTAGAATCATGGCGTCTCGCTCATCTTCCTCCTGGCCCAGCCGGCTGGAGTGGGGCATCATTTTGGCGTTCTGGGGCACGTTTGCCTTGCTCGCAGTGGGACAGGGCGCGTTTGGCGACGAGGCCGCCCGCTTCAACTGGAGCGAGGCCGCTAGCGAACTGGTGGAGTACGGACTCTGGGCACTGCTCACCCCCCTTGTCTTTCGGTTTACCGCGGCGTTTCCGGTGGTTGAGGAAATTCCAGACCAACACGTCACGGCCCTGCGCAACCTGGCGTTGCACGTTGGAATGGTCTTCGCCGTCGCCATCGCCATTGACATCAGCGAAGACCTCATCATTGAGCCCCTGGTTGCGGACTCCAATGACTCGGTCCCTATTCTGGAGCAACTCCGACGCTTCTGGTTTATCGACGAGCTTCTCGTCTATCTCGTCGTGCTCATGGCCGGCTTCGCTCGCACCTACTACACTGAAAAGAAACGGCGGCAGGAGGAGGCCGAGCGCCTGGAGGAGCGGGCCCAGTCGCTCGAATCCCAGCTCACGGAGGCCCGGCTGGAGGCCCTGCGCATGCAACTCAATCCGCACTTTTTGTTTAATACGCTGCACGCGGTGAGTACGCTCGTGGACCGCGACCCAGCCGGGGTGCGGCGCATGATTGCTCGCCTCAGCGAGTTGCTGCGCCACGTGCTCGATGAGGAGGCCCCCCAGGAGGTCCCCCTCTCCGAAGAACTCGACTTTTTGGAGGACTACCTCGAAATTCAATCTATTCGTTTCCAGGGGGCCCTCGACATCGAGATCGACGTGCCGCCGTCCATTCGCGACGCACAGGTGCCCAACCTTCTTTTGCAGCCCGTCGTCGAGAACGCGATCAAGCACGGGGCCAGCCAGGTACGCGACGTGGGTCGCATCGACATTCGGGGACGTCGAGAGGGCGATCGACTCGTGCTTACGGTAGAAGACAACGGACCCGGCCTGCCTGTCGCCCAGGAAGACGGGCTGGGACTGCGGAACGTGCGGGCGCGTCTGCAGGCTCTCTACGGAGAAGAGCAAGCCCTCCACCTGTCCTCGGCGCCGGACGAGGGAACGCGAGCCACCCTCGAGTTGCCCTATCATACGAGCACAGCCCTCTACACCGCCGAGGAGGGTGCGACGCTCACCACTGCCGTCGCCGAACCGACGACCGAGTGACCTTTCGAATCTGGTTTTTCGCCGCGCATGCCTTCGTCCAGTGCCCCCTCCATTCGGGCCCTCATCGTCGACGACGAACCGCTGGCCCGCGAACGCCTCCACGAGCTGCTCGACGAGCGCTCCGCGGTGACGGTCGTGGGGGAGGCACAGGACGGGCAGGACGCCGTCGATGCCCTTCGCGGCCAGGAGGTGGACCTCGTCTTCCTCGACGTGCAGATGCCGGGTATGAGCGGCATCGACGTCGTTGAAGCGATCGGGCCCGAGTCGATGCCCGTGACCGTCTTCGTGACCGCCTACGACCAGTACGCCATCAAGGCCTTCGACCTGGCCGCCGTCGACTACCTGCTGAAGCCGTTCGACGACGAGCGCTTCGAGCAGGCGCTGGAGCGCGCCCGCGACCAGATCGCGAGCCAGGACGCCGACGCCATTTCCCACCGGCTGCTGCGCATGTTGAAGGAGAAGGACCCGTCGCTCTTGGACGAAGAAGCCGACTCGGACGAACCCTATCTGGAGCGCATCGCGGTGCAGGGACGGGGCAAGGCACGCATCGTGTCCGTCGACGACGTCACCCACATCACGGCCGACGGCTCCTACGCCGAGCTCCACACCGACGACGACACGCACGTCATCCGCGAGCGGATGAAGACCCTCGCCAACCGGCTCGACCCGAGCGCGTTCGTTCGCGTGCACCGGTCGGCCATCGTGCGGCTCGACGAGGTCGAGCTCATTCTGCGCAGCGGCGGAGGCGACTATGCCGTGCGCCTGCAGGACGGAACGACGCTCAGCGTGAGCCGCGGCCGCATCGAGGACTTGCAGGACCGGCTCGGGGTGGACGTGGTGCAGCGCAGCGAAGACGCGTGATTGAGGAGCTGTCCCCTTCTCACAGTTCACGGGTAGCGAGAACGGAGGCTGCCCTTCCTCTACCAGTCCGAGGTGGCGGTGGTGAAAATGTCCTCCGCAACCCGTTCGAGGGCGATCCGGGACGCCTGCTGTTCGCCGTTGAGTCCGGCCTCGGCGGGATCGTACTCGGCGGAGCCGGTGAAGGCTTCCTCGACCATCGTAGAGTCTTTGACCTGATCGTAGTACCGCACCTGCACCCGAATGCGCACGTTGTTGACGGTGGCGCGCTCCTCGCCGCTCACCCCGGTGGGCTGGTTCGCGTACCCCGTGATGCGCGTGCGGAGCACGGCGTCGGCGTCCGTCTCGTTGTTGTTGAGGGACAGGCTCGTGCGGCCGACGAACTGGTCGGTCAGGAGGCCCGTGAGGTCGCGGCCCAACGAGGACAAGGGACTGGACGTCTCGTCCTCCGCAATGGGGATGGCGATGGTTTCGAGGTGGGAAGGAATGCTGGCCCCGGTGAACCCGTAGTAGGCACACCCAGAAAGACTGCCCATCCCGACAACGAGCAGCACTACCCAACGGAGAAAGGAAATCCCCAGACCGGAATGACGCTGGGACGTGAAGACGCAGGATCGCAAAGAAGAAAGCATAGGTTCTGTTCGACAGATCCAGTCTTCGGGATTCGACCACACGTGGACCACCTGTCCAATCAGCTCATCGTACCGCTCGTCGGGATCTAGGCTGCTTCGGGACCAATGTGCTGACATCGGCAGGCACGCTCGATCCAGCCCCGAGGTTCTTCCGGGTCTCAGTGTCCCCCACTTTCTTGCCTCTCTACAGGTCTTCGTCGATGTCCTTGAGCTTCCGGTAGAGGGTGCGCTCGCTGATGCCGAGGGCCTTGGCCGTCTTGCGGCGATTGCCGTCGAACCGCTTTAGGGCCCGACTAATGAGCTGCTGTTCGGCTTCCTCAAGGGTCGGGAGCTCCCCGTCGTCGTCCGGTTCCTCCTCGACGGACTCCGCGGAGGTCGCCGGCTCCCGGTGCTCCGGCTCCGTAGGGGGCGAGGGGTGCGACCCAGACCGGTTCGGGGCCTGCCCCTGAGAACGACCGGACGGCTGCTCGCGAGGGGTCGGCCGAGCCGGGCCCTCCTCGTCCACCTCGTAGACCACGTCGCGGATGAGCGAGTCGACCTGTCCGGGCTCCTCCCGCTCGCGCCGCTCCCGGAAATCGTCGGGCTCGTCCGAGTTGCGCACCACCACAAAGTCGTCGTAGTCGCTCGGAAAGTCGCCGCGCTCGGCCACGTCGCGCGGCACCACAATGCCCACATTCGACATCAGGGAGCCGATCTGGTCCTTGAGCTCGCGCAGGTCCATGCGCATCTCCAGAACGGCGCGGTACAGCAGCTCGCGCTGACGAATGTCGGAGCCCGATTCCTCTTTCTCTCGCCGTTGCTCCTCCTCCCGCTCAACGCGCATCAGGTCTGTCGAGGGCGCAGCCTCGCCGATGTCGCGCATCAGCGGGCGGAGCTCCTCGGCCGAGACCTCCTCCTCCCGCAGCAGCACGGCTACCTGCTCGGCCACGTTGCGGAGCTCGCGCACGTTGCCCGGCCAGCGGTACGTCTTCAGCAGCTCTTTCGCGTCCTCGGTCAGCGTCTTGCGCGACGAACTGTACTCCTGGGAAAACTCGTGCAGGAAGTTCTCGAAGATCGGCAGGATGTCCTCCTCCCGCTCCCGAAGCGGCGGAATGTCAATGAGGACGGTGCTGAGCCGATAATACAGGTCCTTGCGGAAACGGCCCGCCCGCACCTCCTCGGCGAGGTCTTTGTTCGTAGCCGCCACGATGCGCACGTCCACCTGCTGCTGCGTCGAGGCCCCCACCCGGCTAAACTTGCCCGTCTCCAGCACGCGGAGCAGCCGCACCTGCGCCTCCTTCGGCATTTCGCCAATTTCGTCGAGGAAGATGGTGCTGCCGTCCGCCTCCTCGAAGTAGCCGACGCGCTGTTCGACAGCACCGGTGTAGGCGCCCTTTTCCGCCCCGAAGAGCTCACTTTCGATGAGGCCCTCGGGAATGGCCCCGCAGTTGACGATGACCATCGGCTCGTGGCGCCGCATGGAGAGCTCGTGGAGCGCCTGGGCGATCAGTTCTTTCCCGACCCCGCTCTCGCCCTGCAGCAGTACAGTGATGTCGGTCTTCGCCACCTGACGGGCCCGGTCGATGACGCTCTTGAGCGCGTCGGACGTGCCGACGATGCCGAAGCGTTCTTGGATGGAAGCACGATCCATAAGCGATGGAAAAACAAACAGATACAAGGGTGTTCAGACGGAAGCGACAGCTTTTTCTCTACCCGCAACTGCCACTTTGTCACAAAGGGACTTGTATCACACCCGCACCGCCTTCGAAGGATCCATGCCGCGTCCTGCTGGGCGTTGAAGATGTAATGACAAACTGATGTGGCCGCCCGTTAGAAATGAGTTGTGGGCTAACGGTTTCGGGTTCCAAGTTCGAGGGCGACTGGATCCCATACCCTCTTTCCGTCGACGCAGGTGTCAACGTCAGCGACTGTTTTGGTCGAGCACAGTCCGGAAGAGGGTATTGAGCGGGTCGAGGCCAGGGCGGGGCGCTGCGTCCGGAAACGACGCGTCGGCCTGTCGGGCCAGCTCGGCCTCCACAAAGTCATGGAGCACCGGCAGGCGGGGGCCGGCGTCCCGTTCGCGCCCCGCCTTCTTCTGCGCAACCAGGTCGTCGATGGCCGCCCGAAGCGTGTCGTCGTCGACCGTCGCCTCAACGAGGCGGTCAAACCGGACGGGCACCGGTCCCCGGTCCTGCTCGGCCCAGCGCACGGCCAGGAGGGCGCGGAGGACGTAGAGATAGGTTTTGTGTTGAATCGGCTCCTCCGCCAGGTTTTGCTCGGCCACGCTTTGGGCCATTCCGCGATAGGCGTGCCCGGCGGCCCTGGGCGTGTAGTAGTCCGCAATCAGCTCCCGCCAGCGGGTCATCATCGCCTCCGTCTCGCGGTAGACGATCGGCGACTGCAGCCAGTCTAGCAGCGTGGGATTGGCGGTGCGGAAAAGGCCAAGCGCCTTGCGCAGGTCCCACCCGTGCAGGTCCACCTCATCGGCGATGGGCGGGTCGATCGTGTCGGCCCGCCGCTCCAGGTCGATGGACAGGTACCAGTCGCGCGGATGGACGTAGACGAAGCGCACGTCGTAGTCGCTGTCGGTCGACGGAAAGCCCCACGCCCGGCTCCCCGACTCGCAGGCATAGAGAACCGCGACGTCGTGGGCCTCCTCGACCTGGTCGAGCCGGTCGGCAATGGCGGTGCGGCGCGCGGGCTCGACCATGCGAACGGAAGTCGTCCTGGACAGAGCGTCTCGTGCCGACGCGGTCGGTCTGCTGGTTCCGGCCGACGGCGTCCGAAGGCAAATTATACCGGGCCCGTGTCTTCTTTTCGCCGCCCCTGAAAGAGGCGCTTCTGTTCGAAGATGCGCCGACTGCTCTCCGTGTGTTCGCCAAACTTTTCGACGCCTTCCCGTCGCATTTCTTCGGCGTGCTCGTCGAAGTAGGCCTCTAGCGCGGCTCGGTCGCGCACCTGGTACTGAACGGTCCACTCGCGCGGATCGGTCGGCTCCTCGTCTTCGGGCGTCGCATTACCGTCCTCGTGGCGATCATACCACACGGCGGCTTCGAAGCCGTCAAACTCGAGCATCTCGCGGATGTGCTCGCGCAGCCAGGTGCTGTAGCGGGTGGCCACGTCCTCGTCCACCGTCAAATTCACTTCGTA
>CAZTDC010000051.1:0-13446 GCA_964612165.1 uncultured Salinivenus sp. | reverse complement strand
GTGGACCTTGGGGTCGCCATCGCGGCGGCCTCCTCGTTCCGCGACATTCCGGCCGACACCGGCTCGGGGGGCGAGATCCGCACGGTCAGCCAGATCGAGCCGCGCCTCAAAGAGGCCGCCAAGCTGGGCTTCAACCGCGCCGTGGTGCCCGAGAACAATCTCGACCGTATTGCGGGCGACTACGACCTCGACGTGACGGGGGCCGAACAGCTGAAGGGCGTGGTGGACCTGGTGCTTTGAGTGAAGGCCCTCGTTCCTGGTGGAACCGTCACGGAAACAGCTGTGTCCAGGGCAGCGAGGGCTGTCATTTTTCTTTCGATTCGGGCTTCTCTTCCAGACGCCCATAGACAGCATGCACAGGCGCTTTCGCATTCAGGTGGCGCTCCGCGCGGTACTGATCGTGGGACTGGCCGGAGGAGCCGTCTACCTGGGGATCGTCCACCGCCTGTACCTCCCGGCCGCGCTGGTGGGCGGGGGGGCTGCGTACGCGGCCGTTTCGCTCGTGCGCTACACGGAAAAAACCGCGCGCGACCTCACGCGCTTCCTCGAATCGGTCCGCTACGCCGACTTCACGCGCCGCTTTACGAGCGACGGCCGGGGCCCGATTTTTGAGAACTTGCGCGACGCCTTCGAGGAGGTGACCTCGGAGTTTCGGCGGCTGCGGGCCGAGAAGGAACGGCAGGTGCGCTATCTGGAGCAGGTGGTGCAGCACCTCGGCGTGGCGATCATTACCTACCAGGACGACGGGTCGGTTGAACTGATGAATACGGCCGCGCGTCGTCTCCTCCGCACTGGTCCCATCCGTCACGTCGAGGCGCTCGAACGGGTGAGCGACCCGCTTGCCGAGGCGCTCCGCACGCTCGACTCCGGTGAGCAGGCAATGGTGCGGGTCGAGGAGGAGGATCGCACCCTGCAGCTGGCCGTGCGGGTGAGTCGGTTCCAGCTTCAGGGGGAGCCCCACGCCCTCGCCTCCATCCAGGACCTGCGCAACGAGTTGGAGGAAAAGGAGATGGAGGCTTGGCAGCAGCTCACGAGTGTCCTCACCCACGAGATCATGAACTCGGTGGCGCCCATCTCGTCGCTGGCCTCCACGGCCCATCGCCGCCTCCAGCCGCCCGACGAGAACGGCACCGTCTCCGACGACGCGGCCGCCGACGTGCGAGAGGCCGTCGACACCATCGAGCGGCGCAGCGAGAGCCTCATGAACTTCGTGGACGCCTACCGCAGCTTCACCGACATTCCGTCCCCCGAGTTCGAAGTGCTCGAGGCGCAGGACCTGCTCGACAACGCCCACCGCCTGCTACGCGCCCAGGTCGAAGAGGATGCCCTCTCGGTCACCGTCTCGGTCGACCCGCCCGACCTGACGCTCACCGCCGACCCGGACCTAATCGACCAGGTGCTCGTCAACCTCGCACTCAACGCCGTGCAGGCCGTCGAGGACCAGGTAGAGGGGCGCATCGAGCTCCGGGCCTACGTTGACCGTCGAAGCCGGCCGGTCCTTCAGGTCGAGGACAATGGGCCCGGCATTCCGCCGGACGTTCAGGAGAAAATTTTCGTCCCCTTCTTTACGACCAAAGAGGAGGGATCGGGCATTGGCCTTAGCCTCTCCCGCCAGATCATGCGCCTCCACGGCGGCTCCATCTCGGTTCGCTCCACACTGGAGGAAGGCACGGTGTTCACGCTTCGATTTTGACACTACGCGTGGAGCGTTGAGCGTTGCAGCATCTCAAGCTGGGTTCTCCAGGGCACACGAAAGGAAATCCCCTCAACCTCCTCTCTCGTCGACGCCCAGTGCCAGCGTAACAACGCTTAACCCAAAACGCGGCCCCTGCCGCGTATCACAGAACGTCCTATTCTTCGCCGGACGCGTCGCTAGGGGTTCGGGGCAGGCGCACAGTAAAGCAGGTGCCCTCGCCCTTCTCGCTTTCCACCTCAATCGTACCTCCAAGCGCCTCGGTGAGTCGCTTCGTGATGGCCAGGCCCAGTCCGCTTCCCTCGTGCTCCCGGTCGATGCCGCCGTCTTCTTGCTCGAAGGCGTTGAAGATGTCGGGAAGGAACGCTTCGTCGATGCCCACGCCCGTATCCTCAACGGCCAACACGGCCGTGTCGCCCTTCGTCGCCACGCGGACCTCTATCTCTCCGCCTTCCGGCGTAAACTTGATCGCGTTCTCGGCGAGGTTGGTCACGATGCGCTTGAGGGCCCCCTCGTCCCACTCGCCTTTCACCGGGTCGTCGGGCACGGTGGCTGTCATCTCGACGGACTGGTCCACGGCCTTCGGGTGCAGCAGCTTCACAGTTTCGTCGGCAATGGGGGCCAGCCCCACCGGCGTCCGGTCCAGGTCGTGGGCCCCGGCTTCCAGCTTCGACAGTTGGAGGACCGACGTCAGGGTTTCCTTGAGTCGCTGGCTGCTTTTGTGGACGATGTCGGCCAGGTCGGCCTGGTCGCCCTCCAGGTTTTCATGCAGGACTTCCGAGAGCCCGACGATGGACGTGAGGGGGGTGCGAATCTCGTGGCTCATGTTTGCGAGCATGGCCGACTTGAGGACGCTGGCCTTTTCGGCCTCGTCCTTCGCCTCGCGGAGGGTTTCCTCCATCTCCTTGCGGTGCAGCGCGCTGGCGATGGCGTCGCCGAGCACGCGGAGGATGGTGACTGTTTCCGGGTCCCAGTCGCGCTGCTCCTGAACGGCGTCGAATCCGATGAAGCCCACCAAGGTGTCTCCGCGCGTCATGGGGAGGACCACCAGCGATTGGATGTTGCCATCTTCCAAAATCTCTTGCAGGCCGGAAGCCTCCGTCGGAAGGTCCGGCACCCACGGGGTCACCAGCGACTCCTCGCGATGCATCTTTTCAATGAACCAGGGCATCGCCGAGTACGGGATGTCCTGGAGGGCGGGCTGGTGGGAAGAGATGCCCTCGTCGCACCATTCGTGCGTGTTGCTCGTCGTCTGCGCCTCCGCGTCCACCAGAAAGACGTAGCTGCGGTCCGCATCCACGAACGTTCCAACGGTGCCGAGCGCGTCCTCGATGGCCCGGTCGAGGTCATCGATGGGGGCACTGATGAACTGGGTGGAGA
This sequence comes from uncultured Salinivenus sp., assembly GCA_964612165.1. Classification (GTDB taxonomy): domain Bacteria; phylum Bacteroidota; class Rhodothermia; order Rhodothermales; family Salinibacteraceae; genus Salinibacter. The sequence goes on along the minus strand of CAZTDC010000051.1, from coordinate 10,373 downwards.
TGTCGACGATAATCCGCTCGAGCTCCGCCCGGTGGGCCAGCTCCTCCTCGTATTCCTTTCGTTCCGTAATGTCGGTGATGACTCCATCGTACCACTCCACGGTGCCGTCGTCGTCCCGTACGGCCCGGCTGCTGAGAAGCCCGATGAACGTGGATCCGTCCTTGCGCTGAAAGGTGACCTCGACGCCGTCGAGCGAGCCCTCCTCGCGTTCGATACGCACGAGGCGCTCCCGCTCCTGCGGGCTCCCGTACAAATCGAGGGACTCGAGTTTGCGCACCTCGTCGAGGCTGTCGTACCCAAACATCTCCACGAAGGCGTCATTGGCGTACACAATGCCTTCGTCGGGGTCGGAGCGGTAGATGCCGTCCGAGATGTTCTGGGTGATGGAACGGAGGCGTTCTTCCCGGTCGCGGAGCGTTTTTTCCATTTCCCTCCGCTCGGTAATGTCGGCGTAAATGGCGTACACCTCCGTAGGGCCGTCGTCCTGTGTCCGGCCGGTGACCTGGACCTGAAAGTCGCGACCGCCCTCGGCAGTAATGCGCTGCACCTCTTTGTACAACGGCCCCTCCTCGGCGACCCGGCGATCGAGTTCAATTGCCTCTTCTTGCTCATCGTCCGGCACGATAAGATCGTGGACGGTTTTCTCGCGCACCGTGTCGGCGTCGTAGCCGAAAACCTCCTCGAAGGCGGCGTTGACGGTGGAGACGATGAGCTCGTCTCCGTCGAGCACCCCGTAGACCACGGGTGTCGGGAGATTTTCGAACAGCGTTTCGAAGCGGTCGTGCTCCTCCTTCAGGGCCTGCTGGCGCTGCTGGCGCTCGGTGATGTCGTCGACGATGAAGACCGCCCCGGTAATGGTGCCGTCGTCGTCGCGAAGGGGGGCTCCGTCCACCGAGAGGATGCGACGACGCCCGTCCGGCCACCTGATGGCGTGTTGCACGTCGTAGACCGGGGCCTCGGACGTCATCACCTGCACGAACGGCTGCTTGTCGTCCGGAAACGGCTCGCCGTCGAGGGTTTCGTGCTCCCAGCGCGGGTCGTCGTAGGAGCGGCCCTCAATGGTGCTGGGCGAGAGCCCCAGTACCTCCTCGGCCCGTGCGTTGGCCCGAACGATTTTTCCCTCCGTGTCGAGAACCGTAATCGCGGCCGCGCTGGTGTTGAAGATGCTCTCCAGGAGGGCTTGCTCCTCGAGCAGAGATGCCTTCTGGGCCGGTGCAGGCGGGTCGGCCTGCTCCGCGTCCGACGACACGGAGTCAGCCCCGGGCGATTCTTCTGCGGACGTTTGAGAAGGCGCCGAATGGTCCGAAGTAGAAGAGGACATCTACAGAACGGAGATTAGCGAGAGCGTCGTCTGCGCGAGAAGAGAAAAGCCGAAACTGCACAAAGGAGTAATGCGAAAAGCGTTCCCACTTGCATGATGCAAGCCTTAAAATAAGAGAGGGGGGAGCACTTTCCAGGGCGGGCGGACTCTTGCCAGAGCAATTACATCTTGCTCGGAGACCGGACGTGACCGTCATTGCACAGCAGACCGGAGACACACGCACCGCATAGACGCCCATGCGTTTCGGGCACCGTCAGGAAATTCACGAGTGGGCGAGCCATCCCTCTCCCAATTCGTACATGAACCGGTTTTCTTGGTTACTCTTGCACGATCCACGCGCGGTCGATGTAACCGTCGGTTACCCGATAGAGGACAACCTGGTTCAGGGCGCTGTCGCGACTGGGCAGGCCGCGAATGAGTTCGTGGGTCGTGACGGTGTTGCCGATGGCGGTGTGGTACTGAAAGGTTGCGTGCAGATCGTCGGCTTCTCGGAGCATCGGGCCGTACTGCGCCGCGAGCGTGTCGCGGCCGGTCGTGAGAAGAGTGTTCGGATGCTCGTAGACCTTTACATCCTCGGCGAAGACATCGAGAAAGGCTTCTGTATCGTGGGTGTTATAGGCGTTGTGGCCCTGGAGGACCACCTCTTCGGGCGTGCGGGGCACGAGCCGGTCGGGCCGAAACACCCTTCCCTTCTTCACGACTCGGTGAATGGCGGTCGTGTGCATAATGTCGTCGAGCGGGTTCTCGTCGAGCACGACGAGGTCGGCCTGTGCGTCGGCAGCGATGCGTCCGAGATCGTCCGAGCGGCCCATGAGCCGCGCGCCCCCCGCTGTCGCCGTCGCCAGGATCTCCCGCGGCGTAAGCCCGGCTTCTCGCATGAGCTGAAACTCCCGGAAAAGGGACGGGCCGTGCGGGGTGCCGATGTTGCCGGCGTCGGTGCCCGCAGCGATCGCCACCCCGGCGTCGTGGAGCCGCTTTAGGTTGCGCAGGGCCGTGGTGTCTGTGGGGACGGCGGGGCTCTTTTCGATTTGCTGGCGGATGCCCCGAGGCACGAGCGAGTCCGGTAGCGTGCGCAGGTCGGTAAGCGACCCGATCACGTCCTTTTGCCCGAGGCGGTGCTCGGCGAGCGTCAGGTCCAGTTGCTGGACGAACGTCTGGCTGTAGCGCTCCCGCACCATGATCGTCGGGATGTAGAGCACGTCGTTCTCCTTGAGCAGACGCACGAAGCGATCGTCGACCGGCTTGTCGAACACGCTGTGCACCAGAATGTCGGCGCCGGCCTCCACGGCGGCGCGGGCCGTTTCCAGTTCAGTCGCGTGGACCGCCACGCGCTTGCCGGCGGCGTGTGCCTCGTCGACCGTCGCCTCCACGACGGGCCGGTAGGAGGCCGGCGTGTCCTGCACGATGTACCAGATTTTGATGAGGTCGACGCCGGCCTCGACCTGCTCGCGCACTTCTTCGCGGGCGGCCTCGGGACTGGTGATTTGCAGAATGGGCGGATCGCCCTCGTCCAGCCGGGGCCGTTCGACGCTGGAGATGAGCGGACCGGCGGTCACGACGGTCGGGGCCATCGCGGTGGTGTCGGCCCGGGCCCGTACGTCGAGGTTCCACATCGGACCGCCCACGTCCACCACGCCCGTAATGCCGCTGCGCAGATAGCGGCGAAAGGTGTCCGGCACCCGGTCCTTGATGCGGCGCAGTTCCTCCGCGTATGGCCGTTTGGACCGCAGGTCGATCACGTCGGGCCGGGTGTAGAGGCCGCCACTCTGGAAAAAGTGCACGTGCCCGTCGACGAGGCCCGGAATGACGTACTTGTCGGGCAGTTCGTGCACGGTCGCGTCTTCCGGCACCGTCACCTCGCTCGACGGTCCGACCGCTTCGATGCGGTCGCCCTCGACCACAATGGTCGCGTCCTTGACGACGGTCGAGTCGGCGGGCGTGATGGCCGTGGGGCCGACCAGGGCGGTTTTTTGGGCGTGGGTCGTGACGACGAACAGGAGAAGCAGGCAACAAACGCCCAGCGTGCGGCGGATCATGGGAGGGGCACAGTGTTGGATGGAGAGGAGCGTGTGCGACGACGAACGTCGCGATTCTCAAGAAAACAAGGAGCCGCCGGATCGGCAATGCAGGCTACGGCCCTGCTCCTGCGTTCGCCGTCTCCGTCGATTCATTGACCAGCGTTTCGAGCGCGTCGTCGAGCGCCCACTTCAGGATGACGCCGTTGTGCTCGTACCGGACGCGGCCCTGCTTATCGATCAGGTACGTGCGCGGCACCACGTCGCCGGGAAAATGGCGAGCGGCGAGGGTCGGATTGACGATCTGGGGAAAGTTGATGCCCTTTTCCTCCACGAACGACCGGACCACGTCGGAGCCGGACTGGTCGACGGAAATCCCCACGAATTGCACGCCCTCACTGCGGAACTCGTCCTGCAGGTCGACGAAGCCTGGCATTTCTACGCGGCACGGGGCACACCAGGTGGCCCACACGTTGACAACCACGACCTCGCCCCGGTGCTCGCGCAGCCGGAACGTGTCACCGTCCATCGTTTCGGCGACGACATCAGGGGCCGGGCGTTCCGGTTCCGCCAGGTCGATGTGCGGCAGGTACTGCTGGTAAAGGTAGATGCCCGCCGCGAGAAGAACCGGCCAGTGCCAGTAGCGCTGTACGTACTGCCAGGCTGTCCGCAGCCGCGAATCGGAAGATTTCGCGTCAGACATGAACAATTATTCTCAGCTTTGAGACGCTGACTGTGTCTCCCCCGGATCGGTGAGCGTCCGGCCTACAGGATGCGGTCGCGAATGTCGGGGGCATAGGAACGACTGACCCGCACCTTGGTGCCGTCCTCCAGGATGACGTTGTATCCCCCGGAGCCGTCGCTGCGCAGGTGATCGACGGCGGGAAAGGCGATGATGTGGGAACGATGGACGCGCGCAAACTGCTTTTCGTCCAGCCGTTCCTCCAGCTCTCCGAGGCCCAGCGACGACAGGTACGTCTTCTCGGTCGTGTGGAGCTTCGAGTAGTCGCCCGCCGCCTCGATCCAGCGGATGGTGTCCGGGTCGACCGGGATGATTTTCTCGCCGTGCCGGACGTAGAGACGATCGGGGGGGGCGTCGTCCTGCGTGCGTGCTTCTTGGAGCAGAGTTGCCAGCCGGTCGGCGTAGTCGTCGTCCTCCTGATCGTGGCGCTCCAGGGCCCGCTCTACGGCTTTGCGGAAGCGGTCCTGGCTGTAGGGCTTGAGCAGGTAGTCCACCGCCCCGGCGTCGAAGGCCTGAATCGCGTACTGGTCGTACGCCGTGGAGAAGATGATGTCGGGCAGCACGTCGATTCGCTCCAGCACGTCAAAGCCGTCGAGCCCCGGCATCTGCACATCGAGGAAGACGAGGTCGGGATCGTTCTCGGTGATGGCCTCAATGGCCTCGCGTCCGTTTCCGCACTCGCCGATCACCTCGATCCGATCCATATCCTCCAGGTATTCCCGGACCAGGCTGCGGGCGGGCGGCTCGTCGTCGACGATCAGGGCACGCACGAGCAATTTCTCGAGTGTGGAGTGGAAACGTGGAGTCGGGAATTGGACTCCTCAGACGGTGCGGCGTTTCTCTGACATTCGTGCTTAAACCTATGGCTACTCCTGGTCGGCCGGTTCTTCTCTACCCTCGTCTGTTTGTCGAACGAGCGCTTCCTTTTCTCCACGACGCAGCTGCTTGATCGCGTACTCGCGCTGCATGGCCTCGGACTGGGTATCGAACGACTCGACGTGCACCAGCGTCACCGGGCGCCGTCCCCGCGTGTACTTGGCACCGGTGCCGTCATTGTGCTCGGCCACGCGCCGCTCCACGTCCGTCGTGTAGCCGGTGTAGTAGGTGCCGTCACTACATTCAACGACGTAGACGTGGTGCGCGTGCTGGGTGGGGGACTTCTCCTCTGAGGAATGTGTCATCGCGCGTTCAGGGAACCGAACAGTGGGGGCGTTTGGGAGTGTGTGCGTAGGGCCGTATTTTCGTCGGCTGCATCCATTCCAACAAACGCCCACACGCAACCATGGTTACCGCAATCGTTCTTCTCGATACCGAGCGCGACAAGGTCAACGACGTGGCCGACGAGCTGGCGGCTCTCGACGGCGTGAGTGAGGTGCACTCCGTCGCCGGGCGCGTCGACCTGGTCGCCATCATTCGCGTTCCTGAGAATGAGGCCCTGGCCGACCTCGTGACGGGCGAAATTCGTCACATCGAGGGCATCACGGATACGGAAACGCTCATCGGCTTTCGCGTCCACTCCAGTCACGACCTAGAGAACATGTTTTCAATCGGCATGGACTGATCGGGCATTCGTGCCTGCTCGGTCGGTTACTCCACCTCGCCCAGAATGGCAGCCACCGGAAGCGGGTCCACGTTTGGGAGGCTGGAGACCGTCAGTTCATCGTCGGGGCGGTGGCGGACTCGTTCGGCGTATCCCTCCGCGTCGGGGCGACGGAAGACGTCGACGGTCCTATTCGATAGGTCCACGACCCAGTACTCGGGAATGCCCGCCTCACCGTACTGCTGGGATTTGACATCCCGGTCGTACTCGACACTGGTGTCAGCGACCTCCACGATGAGAAAGATGTCGTCGGACTGAATGTGGCGGTCCCGGGGCACGTCCGGGGCGTAGAGGGCGAGGTCCGGTTGGGGCTCCCCGTATTCGCCAAGTTGGACCGGATTCTGGACGCTGACTCGGGCCGGCGGGGGATCGAGCGCGTACAGACGTCGATTGAACCGATCAGCGAGGTCGTTGACGCTGTGACTGTGCGCAGGGCCAATTGGGGGCATGGAAATGAGGTGGCCGTCGAGCAATTCGACACGGTCGTCCTCCGAGAGGATGTCGGCCTCGCCCATCGCGTGGTACTCCTCGACGGTGAGCCGCCGCTCACGGGCGTGGAGTACCGCCTCGGTTGATGTCGCGACTGGACGCGACGATTTGGCCCCCTCAATCGTGTCCATGGTAGAGCGCGTGCTGGAAGCGGAATGATGTGGAGAAAATTGAATGGACTGCTCTCCCGTCGGTTCGGGGGGGTAGAGCTAAGAGTTTTTTCGAAGCACCAGTCCGGCTCGCGGCGGCAACTCCAGCAGGAGGCCCGTCCCGCCCTGCTGCACGCGGAAGGCGCCGTCACGGGGCGTCTCGAACACCGGTGTGTAGGACCCAGCCAGTGAATCCGGCAGGGGGACGCGGGCGGAGTGGGCCTCGGCGCTCCGGTTGAAGGCAACGATCATGGTGGGGCCATTGGCGTGAGAGCGAGCGTAGGCCAGCAGGCGGCGATCGTCGTCTGCCGTGAGGATGGAGAACGACCCGCGCCGCAGGGCCACGTGCGACCGCCGCAGGTCGATGAGGCGCTGGTAGGTGGCGAAGAGGTCGTGATGGAAGTTAACAGAGTCGGCTGGACGGTCGCGGCCGAGCGGATGATCGTCTTCGATCTCGTAGTCGCGGTCCGGCCACACCATCGGCTTGCGGTCGTCCGGGTCGTCAGCGCCCCACATGCCGGCTGCGGTGCCGTAGTAGAGCATCGGGGCGCCCATGTACGTCATCTGCACGAGGGCTACGAGGCGCTGGAGGCGCCGGCCCGTCGCGTCCGGTGCAGACACGTCGTACGTCGGGGTGTCGCGGGGAGACGCGTTCTGGTCGTAGCCGAAGCGGTCGGTGCCCGCGGTCGTGTCGCTCCGGTTTGCGATCATGGACGCCAGCCGCGGCGTGTCGTGCGAGTCGATGAGGTTGAGCAGGGCGGGCTGTGTTGCCGGGTCGTGGGCCGTTCGGCGCGCCTGCAGCATGTCCGCGAAGGCGGAGGGGCCGACGGCGTTGTCGATCAGAAAGCCCTTGACGGGAAAGGCGAAAGCGTAGTAGTTCATCGTCGCTGAAAAGCGGGCGCCCTGAAGATACTCGGCCGCTGGCTCCCAAACCTCCGCCACCGTGTAGGCGTCCGGGTTGATCGAGCGGACGTGAGCGTGCCAGTCGCGCCAGAAGCTGGTGGGCACCTCCTCCGCCACGTCCAACCGCCAGCCATCAATGCCGTCGCCCGGGTTGCCGTCCCCGTTCGGGTCCATCCAGCGGGCCGTCGCATCGAAGATGTACTGCCGCGGCCCCTTGGCGAGGGTCGTGCTGTCGTCGTTGACCGCAAACTCCGGCAGCGCGTCGTAGCCCCACCACCCCGCGTAGTCGAACTCGCTGGTGTCCGGCGTGCCCGGGTCGTCGAACGAGCGGACGTGGTACCAGTCGGCGTATTCGGAATCCTGCTGGCTCTGCAGAAGGTCCCGAAAGGCAAAGAACTGGCGCCCGGTGTGGTTGAAGACGCCGTCGATGACGACGCGGATGTCGCGGGCGTGGGCCTTGTCCAGGAGGACGAAGAACAGCGAGTCGGCGGCGGTGACACGCCAGGTCGCGGGGTCGGTCGGGGTCTCCTGCGCGATGAGACGCTTGTCGCCGTCGGGATCGGGGCCGAAGTGGGGATCGATGTGGTGGAAGCTTTTCCCGTCGTACTTGTGGAGCGAGGGCGCCCAGAAGACGGGATTGAAGTAGAGGGCATTGACACCGAGGGAGTCGAGGTAGGGCAGCCGGTCGATCACGCCCTGCAGGTCGCCCCCATAGCGGCGGTCGAAGACGCTGTCGTAGAAGTCGCCCTTTCGACGCTCCCAGTCGGCCTGCTCGTACCAGTCGCCGGTCCAGTTGCTGACGTGCCAGGACGAGGGCACCGCGTCGGGCTGCGTGAGGCTGGCCCGGGTCGGATCATTCGTGGAATCCCCATTTGCGAAACGCTCGGGGAAGATCTGGTAGAAGACGGCATCTTGGGCCCAGGCGGGCACTCGGTCGACCGGGTCGGTGGATGAGGAAGACTGGCAACCACTCAGTACGGCCACGGCGAGAAGGAGCAGAAGACCGCTGGGGCGTTCGAGCATGGTATTAAGATCCATTGGGAGGAGCGGCTTGAAGGGAAAAGAGCATCCTGCTATCCTCGTTCGACAGACGTCCTGCGTGCGTTCCCTGCGGAAGACGTTGGAGAGAGGCATGACGCTTCCCCAGAAAGAACATTTCCTTCTGCAGTCGGATTGACGCGGCGATTCGTTGGTCGTACCGATACGGAAAGACGTTTCTCAGATCCCTCTCGTCCGGGCCGGGCACGGTTCTGGAGTTCAGAAATCTTCTTTTCCGTGGAAGTAATACACGTACGTTCTCACGGATCTACCGTCCGTATACGATCGCATCCATTCGTCCCCGCCAGTAGCTCACCTCCCCCGCGTCTGGGTGAACCCACGCGACCTCTCCCTCGGTTGGCACGAGCATGCCGCCTCGCTCCTCATAATTTCGCCAGTAGCCGACCCAAGGGCGATAGTCGCTCGTTCCGTCGTCCGTTGTGAAGCTCCGCTCCCCCTCCACCCGGGCAATCTCATTCCGCTCGTTGAAGTGAAAAACGAGCGTGGCCGTCGTCCCCTGGTCCATAAGGGTGGCCCGGGCCGAGTGGTCGTCAACTGGGGTCCAGGTCACCCCCATCGCGGGCAAGAGGGCCGTCGGGTAGAGGGGCGCCTCGGCCAGGTAGCGCAGCAGCTCGCCCTCATCCAGTTCGGGGCTCGGCTCGGCGTCCATGACCGTTAGAACCCCACCCACGCGGGCCTGCAGGAGCCCGCGCCCGATGCGATAGGCATCGAGGACCCGCACTGGAATCACGGGCATCATCTGGATGGAGGCGTCCCATACGAAGCCCGGCGGCCGTACCGCGACGTGCTGGGTGGCTGTGAACGGGCGCCACTCCCCTGCCACGTCGCCGCGGAAGGTGCCGCTCTGCTCGATCCGAACGGTCTCGATGAGAGGCTGCTCATCGCGAAGGACGTTATGGAAGTAGCGCTGCACCGGGGGCGGCAGGTCGTCAAGATTGCTGGCGCGGACGACGGCGTTTGGGGGCAGAGGATCAGTGTCGAGCAGATCGTCTACGAGTTGTGTCACGGACCGCTCGACCCGTGTCCGCTTGGTGGCAATGGTGCCACCGAGCCCGAGGAGGCCTAGTCCGAGTCCGGCGAGAAGGAGTTTGGTCCACATGGGGGTCTCTCCGAAAGGCTTGTGTTTTGAACCAGACTACTCATTCGTTCCGTCCGTTGCCTTCAGCGTCCGGCGCTCCGACCCGTAGTGCGTAGCCGCGTCGCCGTGACGGGGTTGCCCCTACTCCCTCGGAGCGGACGGGACGCACGGGCTTTGGTCGGGCATCGGGCATTTCCCGACACCGTCGAACGGCGTCCTCCCTACACGATGACGCGGACGACGGAGCTACGGAACCCGCTCCGTTCTTGCGAGATTGTCAGTACGCAACCCTTTCCCCGACACGGTACCTGGATCCCCATGGACACGCAGGAGCAGAACGACATTGTGACCCTCGATCCCGAGCAGCCGTTCTGGGAGCGCTTTTATATGGTCGCCCCGCTCGTCGTCATTGGCACGCGAAACGAGGAGGAGGGCGACTACAACCTGGCTCCGAAGCACATGGCCGCTCCGATGGGGTGGGAAGACTACTTTGGGTTCGTGTGCACCCCGAAGCACAAGACGTACCGCAACGCCGTGCGGCACGGCGCCTACACGGTGAGCTACCCGAAGCCGTCCCAGGTGGTGCTGGCGAGCCTGGCGGCGTCGCCCCGAGTGGGCCCGCCCGAAGGCCCCAAGGAAAAGCCCAGTCTCGAGCAGATGCCCATGTTGGACGCCCAGGAGGTAGACGGGGTCTTTCTCGAGGACGCCTACCTATTCCTGGAGTGTGAACTCGACCGCCGGGTGGACGACCTCGGCGAAAACAGCCTGCTCATTGGCAAGGTGACGGCCGTCCACGTGCAAAAGGAGGCGCTTCGCATCTCCGAGCAGGAAGACGACAAGGTCATTCGCGACAACCCCCTCCTCGCCTACCTGCCCCCTGACCGCTACGCCGCCATCGACGAGACCAACGCGTTCCCGTTTCCGGCGGGTTTTCAGAAGTGATTCCGCCGTTCAACACAGAAGAATTGGTATTGGCGAGAGGCAGCCCCGAGTCGACCAGGTGTATTGCGTGTTGCG
>CAZTDC010000050.1:0-13919 GCA_964612165.1 uncultured Salinivenus sp. | reverse complement strand
GCTCGTCTCGATGGGGTAGGACACCAGCTTCTCCACCTCGACGGGCGACATGCCCGGCACCGGCGTGAGGATCTGCACCTGGTTGTTCGTGAGCTCGGGGTAGGCATCGACCGGCACCTGCTGCCAGCTGTAGATGCCCCACCCGACGAGCACGGCCATCAGGAGCAGGATCAGGATGCGGTTCTTGACGACGGACGTGACGAGACGATCAAACATCGCGGCGGTGGCGAATGGTGAAACGCGAGAAACGAGGGGCGAGCAGTGCACGACTGTTCATGCCTCCACGCGTACAGAGCGTCCAGGCGAAAGGAGGTCAGCCGCGTTGATTTAGGGCGCAATCTAAAATCACTTCTTCACCAGCGGCTATCCGCGCTGGTTCAGGGCGCACTCTGAAAGCACTTCTTCACCAGCGACTATCCGCGCTGGTTCAGGGCGCTCACGATTTGGTAGGCGCCCGTCGTCACGACCTCGGTGCCCGGGTCGAGGGCCGGCACGGGAACGGTCCCGTCGGCCTCGGCCTCCGCGTCGAGGTACACGCGTCGGAAGGTGCGCGGCCCCTCGCGGACGAGGACGAAGGCCCCGGACGCGTCCGTCAGTAGGTGGTCGGCGGCGAGGGCCGGCTGGGGCGTGCCGGTACGCTCCACTTGGACGCTGGCGTACATGCCGGGCCGGAGGCTGCCATCGCTGTTGTCGAGTACGATGCGGGCGCGGGCGGCGCGGCTCTCGTCGTCCACCTGAGGCGTTACCCGATCGATGGTGCCGCGGTACGTGCGGTCCGGATTCATGGGGGTGGTTACGGCGGCGGACTGCCCCTCCTGCACGCGCTTCAGGTGACGCTCGAACACATCGGCCACCACGCGAATCGGCTGCAGGTCGGCGACGTGGTAGAGCTCGTCCCCCTGCTGCACGGGGGCGCCGAGGACGGCCCTGCGGTCGAGCACCACGCCGCTGATGGGGGCGACGAGGGGCAGCGTGGTCATGTCCTCGGCCCCGGTAGCCACGCGCTCGATGCGGTCGGGGCGCACCCCAATGGACCGCAGTCGCTGGCGGGCCGACTGCCACTGCCGCTCGGCGGCACGGATGTTCTTCTCGATCGCTACGCCCCGCTCCTGCAGCCGCCGCTGGCGATCCAACTCGTCGCGAGCCTGCCGCAGGGCCGCGACCATCTCGCTCAGGTCCGGCGCCGCCACGTCGGCCAGAATCTGGCCCTTCTCCACGACCTCCCCGGCCCGGACGCGGAGCTCCTCAATGCGACCGTCCACGAGCGACGTAACAAACGCCTCCTGGTCGGCCCCCGGTTGCACACGCGCCGGCAGCTCCAGGGTCGTCGTCACGGGCTGCTCCGTCACCGTGGTGGTCTGCACAGAGACCTCGCCGAGCTGCGCCTCCGACAAGGTGATTTTGTCCGGGTCGGCCGTCGAGTCGGCCTGGGCGGTCGACGGAGGGGCACCGTCGCCGCCACAGCCGGTGAAGAACACGGCGGCGATGAGAAGCGGGACAAACGGTATCAGGAGTCGGGCATCCATGTCGGCAGTAGGGTCTGATTTCAAAAGGAGAGCCGGGCCGTCGGCGCACGGGATGAAAGCAGAATCGTCAGGGCGGCCCCCATTCCGGCGGACAGTCAATCCAGATCCGGATCTCGGGGGTGAAGGGCACCGTCTACGACCATCGGCGCATCGGTGGGCCCCACGCCGACGGCGAGTTCGAGGTCATAAAGGGCGCGGAGGTACCCCTCCGTCAGGTCGAGGCGGAGGAGCGCGGCCTGCTTGGCGGCGTCGATCGCGTCGAGTAGCTCGAAGAGCGAGATTTCACCCTGGCGATAGACGAATTGCGCATTGGTGTCAAGCGAGTCGGTGTCGGCGAGCACATCGTCCGAGACGGTCTGGATGCGACTGCGGTAGCTCCGGAGCCGCTCCAGCGCCGTTTGGACCTGCGTTTCTACACGACGGCGGGTGGCCTCCCGCGTAGCAGCGGCGGCCTCACGACGCCCCTCCTCGGCCTCGACCCGGGTGCGCCCCCCGTTCCAGAGGGGCAATCCAATGGAGAGGCCGGCCGTGTAGCCGTAGGTGGTGGAAGTGGGAACGGACTGGCGCTTGGGCCCCGCCGAGAGGCTCAGGGAGGGATAGCGCTGATATTCCGCCGCGTCGACATCGGCCGTCCGGGCCTGTACACGAGCCTCGGCGGCCCGCACGGCTGCTCGGCCCGTCATCGCACGCCGGCGGACATCGTCCTCTTTCACGTCGACGGGCCGGAACTGCATCGATCCGGCGACGCGGTACCTGCTCGACTCCGCCCCCAGGTCTAACGAGCTCGGCCCGTCCGGCAGCAGCAGGGCAGCGAGTTCAGTGCGGGCCGTGCGGAGACGGCGCTCGGCCTCGGCGCGCTCATGTTCGTACTGCGCGTGCGCCACCTTCAGCCGCGCCCGTCGAAACGTGCCGAGGTCGCCTTCCTCGTAGCGCACCTGTGCGGCGGTCGCCGCCTCCTGAATGGCCTCCGAGAAGGACCGGAGCACGTCCACGCGGGCCTGGGCTCCCACCACGTCGAGGTAGCGGTGCCGGAGCTCGTTGTAGAGGCGGGTCCGCTCCTCCTCCACCATCGCCCCCGTCGCCTGCTGCGTGGCGTCGGCCGAGCGGGCCCGTGCCCCCTGCTCGCCGGGGTAGCGCAGCGGCTGGCGGATGGACGCGTACCACTGATCGTCCACCCCATTGGGCAAAGTGGTGCGCTCCTCCTCGACCGAGACCGTCGGGTTGGGGTAGAGCGCGTCCGCCTCGGCGGCCCGTTCTTGCGCCTGGGCCCGAGCCCGTGCGGCCCGCAACTGCGGATTGTGCTGCCGCAACAGAGCCGTGGCCTGCTCAAACGTGAGGGTGTCGGACAGCTCTTGAGCGTGGGTCGGCCCGCCCACTCCAACAAGCACGAGCAGAATGAGCCCAACTCCCCGAAAACGAACGCGAGACATGAGGCAAATGGAAGCAGTCGATTGGTCGCAACGCCCCCGGCATCGAACACCGATTCCGGGCCTTCGCCTTCACAGGCACGACCTTGGACGTCCACCGCCACCTCCGGGATCTTAGGGCGTGATGAGAACGGGGTTAGAGAACGATTAGAGTGTAAAGGGAGACGTTGAGCCGAATCACTCCATCACCGTCCCCACAGAAAAAGCCGTCCCATCTCTCGAGGAGCGGCATCCTTCATGCTGGATCGATGTGTGCCGGTCCAGACGGACCGGTGACTCGTACTTTCTCCCCAAACTCGACGGGGGATGTGCGAGCGGCTCGTCGAGCGCGACTTCGCCTGCTCAGTCTCCCCCCGAACACGTCGGCCGCCCGTCCACGGAGACGCGTTTGAACGAGGCGGTCGAGTCGATCGTCTGAGCGTGGGCAAACAGATCGAACTGGACCTCGACCCGGTCTTTCACTTTGATCAGGCCGAAGGCTTTGGTCGGGGGATCAATGTTGAAGTCGGTCATGCGAATGGGCCGGCATCCCCGAACGCGAAACCGGTTTTCGTCGATTGCATGTCCCTTCGCCTCCAGGTTGATGAGCCGCTTCTTGCCTGCAATGGTAAGGGTCCCAAGCACACGTATTTCGCGCCACCGGCCCGATGTGTCCGTCGGCGCCCCCACGCTTGCATGGACCAGCTCGAAGCGGATCTGCGGATGCTCTTCCATCTTAAGGGTCTCCTGCAGATCCTCTGTCATGCGCCGCCGTCCGCAGTCGAAGGCCCGAACGGGAACCCGCACCCTCACGCTCGTCTGCTCGTCTTCTGATGATCGAGTCTTCGACGACAGCGCTTCCTTTACAGGAGGGAGCGTTGCCTCTCCCTGAACCGTCTGAACCTGACAGGTAAAGTCATGGGTCGTCGCCTCCCCCTGAATCCAAAACTGACTGTCCGGATGCACGCTCACCTGTTTGCCCTGTGCCGCCACCGACGAAAGGCGCCCGCTCCCGAGAAGAAGGGTACAGCCAAACAAGATAGCAAGACCACAGCGCACGAAGCGTCGCCAACAGTCCGGTGGGCGGAGGAAGTGCGGAAATTCGAACAGCATTGCGGCTTTTCGTTCAGTCGAAGAGTGGGTCACGCCTCGTGGGCATCGGCAAGGGATTGCGGCTGAGCAGTTTCGGGAGCGGGAAGGGCCGGCAACACAATCTCGAACCGACTGCCTTCTCCGGGAGTGGACTCGACGCGGATCTCCCCGTCGTGGGCCTCTACGATGCGGCGCACCAGCGCCAGGCCGAGCCCGCTTCCGTCCGAGGAGACCGAACTGGCCGTCGAGCTCCGGTAAAACAGCGCCCCCACGCGGGGCAGTTCGTCCTCTTCAATGCCGATGCCCGTGTCCCGGCACCGAATGACGGCGTGTCCGCCCTGTTGCGCCACGGTCACCTGCACCGCCCCCTCCTCGGTGTACTTGATCGCATTTTCCACGAGGTTCTGCACGGCCTCCCGCAGCAGATCGGCCTGGCCGTCGACCCAAACCTCGTCCGTCTCCACCGACAGCGAGAGCCCCGCTTCCTCGGCCGTCGGTCGGACGCTCTCGACCTCCTCCCGCACGAGCGGCCCCAGCGCCACCGGCTCGGTCGCCAGCTCCTCGTCGCGGTCGAGCCGCGTCAGCGTGAGCAAGGCGCGGACCGTGCGCACCAGGGTCCCCAGCTTGCGGTCGAGGAGGCGGAGGGTCGACTCGTAGCTCTCGGCGGAGCGGGAGCGGCGCAGGGCAATCTCGACGTGGCCCTGCAGCACCGTTAGGGGCGTTTTGAGCTCGTGGGCGGCGTTGGCGGTAAAGGTGCGAAGGGCGTTGAAGCGATCCTCCAGTCGATCGAGCAGGTCGTTGAGCGTGCGCGCCAGCAGGGCCGTCTCTCGATCGGCGGCCGCCGGCACGGCAACTCGGTCATCGAGGCCGGCCGAGGTGATCGTCTCGGCAAAGGCCGTGATGCGGCGCAGCGGCCGGAGCACGCGGGTGGCGGCCCAGGACACCAGAAGCAGAAGCCCCCCAAAGAGAAGCACGACCACGCCCCCCAGCCCGAGCCCGACGGTCGTGAGCGTGGACCGATAATTCGGGACCGCCCGCGCCACCTGAATGTAGCCCAGCGTGGTGCCGTCGCGAACGATGGGCCGCACCAAGTAGTAGAGCGTCCGTCCTCCCACCTCGACGGTGCGGAGGGTCACTCCCCAATCGTACGGCGTCTCCAGCGCGAGGGGCTGCTCCGGGTAGAGGGCGCTCAGCGAATCGATGTTGGCCGACGCCCGCAGCACGCGATTGTGCCGGTCGAAGACCTGTAAGAAGACCGGGTCCACCCGCTCGGCCGCCAGTCGGTGATGCACCTCCGACCAGGCGTGTCCCTCCGCCTGAATCTGCCCGTCGACCTGCAGAATGTCGGCCTCCACCTCGTCGGCTTCGGACCGAAGCACCTCTACGGCCCCCCGCTGCAGACCGACGTACACGCCGCCCCAGGCCAGAACGCCCAGCAAGAGGAGCGCCCCCGCCAGCGCCGGGCCCACAGTGACGAGCAAGCGTCGCCGGAACGATCGGCGCTCGGTCTCTGAATCGGGGACCTCCGGGCTCGACCGAGACGTGAGGTCAATCATGAGAAACAGCGTCTTCCTCGCAGGAGGTGTACCGGTATCCGATGCCACGCACGGTCTCGATGGGAGACGGACACCCGACCTCGTCTAATTTTTCTCGAACGTATTTGACGTACACGTCGATCAGGTTGGTCCCCCGCTCGAAGTCGTGCCCCCACACGTCGCGATGGATGGTATCCCGGCTGAGGGCCTGCCCCCGGCGTGCCATCAGGTAGGTGAGGAGATCAAACTCCGTTCGGGTGAGGGGCACCTCCTCCCCGTCGTAGGTGCAGGTGCGGGCCGCCGGGTCCACCGTCAGGGGCCCATCCTGAAGCACGTCCCCCGAGTCTGTCTGCTCCACGCGGCGCAGCAGAGCCTCGATGCGGGCCAGCAACTCATCAAACGCGAAGGGCTTGGACAGGTAATCGTCGGCCCCGGCCCGGAGGCCCCGCACCCGATCCTCGACCTCGTCCAGCGCCGTGAGCATTATAATCGGCAGGTCGGTGCGGTGCAGTCGAAGCCGCTCACAGACCTCAAGGCCGGAGCGGTCGGGAAGCCGGATGTCCAGCAAGACGAGGTCCACGCTCCGCTGCTGCACGTATTCGAGCGCGCGCTGTCCCTCCTTCACCCAGCCCACGTCGTAGCCCTCCTCTTCGAGGCCCTGCTGAATAAAAGAGGCCACGTCCGCCTCGTCTTCAACGAGCAAAATATGGGCTGACGCATCCATCTCATGAACACGCGTTTTTGAAAGAGGCACGAACGAAACGACAGAACCGAGGTCCCGTGCCGCCGATTCTTCGGTTCTAACGGAACGCTAATAGCCGTTCGGGGAAGGAAAACAGAATGGACAGCCCCTTCTACGGAGAGTTCATCGCTGCCCGTTCACGTTCTCTACGTCCTCATTCGGAGGACGGGGCTTCCTGCGACTGAGGGGTCAGGACGACGTCGAAGCCCACCCGAATGGGATCGTCCACCTTAATTGCCCCGAACATCAATGAGGGCCGTTCCACGTCGAAGGTGCTGAGCTTCAGCTCGTGCCCACCGAAGACGCGAAGGGTGCCGTTCTCCTTCACGCCTTTCGCCGACAGCGTGGCGGCATGGGTATTGCCCTTGATGGTGAGCTCCCCATTCGCCTCGACGGAAAAGGAATCGGCTTCTACCTGTGTGACCTCAATATCGCTGGACGCAAACGAAATGGTCGGGTGCTCTTCCTTTTTCAGGGCCTCGTGTGCGTGCCGTTGCAACCGGTCTTTGTCCGACACCATCTTCCGGACGGGCACCTCGACCTGAACTTTCCGGATCGACGGAAGCTCCGTGTCGCTCGTTTCCAGACGGACGCTGCCATTGATCTGCGTCACGTCCATGTCCCAGTCCCGAACGTTGGAGGAGCCGTACACCGTCATGGTGCTGCGCTCATTGTCGAACTGGTAGGCCGACGAATCGGCGGTCGGGGGAACGGGATCCGCTACCATCGGGACGGCAAATAGACCCCAGACAAAAAGAATAGACAGAAAAAGTCTCATGGGAATCGTCGATTGATTCATAAAATACTGCCGACCGAGAACGAACCGGGCCTCCGCGGAGGAGACCCGGTCCGTCCTTGCCGGTTCGTACGGCGACGAACCGAACAGCCGACAGCCCTCGGTGGATTTCAGGGATTCTCTCCAACTAGAAGGACACGACGCCTTCGATCATGAGGCCGTCGAACTCAGCTCCAAGCTGCGGCGGCGCGCGGTCGACGACGCCATTGGCCGTTTGGACCTTTCGCGTCCCCGGAAAGCCATTGTACGCCTGTGTGACGTACTCCGCCTTCACCAGGATATTTTTCGTCATGAACCAGCCGGCGCCGATCTGCAAACGCTTCACCGTGACCTCATTCCAGTCGGCCGGGGGAAACGGAGGAGCAAACGGATTTGTCTGATCCGCGGCCAGATTCAGGTCGCCCTCCATGACGTTGTACCGAAGTCCGGTGAACAGATCGCCGTCAAGGAAACGATACACGGCCTCGCCGGAAACCTGCTGCAGCGTGCCGTCGTCCAGGTCGCCGCCTCGGCTGCCGCTTACAGTCTCAAGCGTCCCGAACAGTTCAAGGTCGCCGACCTGCAGGAGGGGATTGACCATGAAGGCCGTAACCTGGTCGCCGAAGCTACTGCGGACGCGTCCGGACCAGTCGCCACCTTCCACGACGGAGTAGTATCTCGATCCGGCGCGATCGCCAGAGTGCAAGTGACCGTCATTGGACTTAGCGGTGTAGTAGGCCGATCCGGTGAGTCGAAAACGAACCAGATCGGTAATCTGCGAGTCGTATCCGAGCTTCCCGTGCCACGAAGGTGCACGATCGTCCGGACTCGTCACCGAGGGATTCAGGGCCCCGCCAAAGCCGGCAACCGCCAAGAAGCCGTTGGACTGATACCTCGCTTCGGCACCAACCTCCGTGGTAAAGGCATCGAGGACGTTGTTGCCGATGAACGGATTGTGGATCGCGTCCGCGTTGTCGGTGCGACGGAAGTGGGCGTCGCCGTAATTCGGCATAAAGTGTCCGGCGCGAACCGACAGGTTCTTCATGAACCCATCGACCGCGTCACTCTCAAACATCGGCAATTCATCGAACTGCAGATATCCTCCCTTCACCCACGCTTCGGGGTGGTGGCGGGACGACAGGTAGGTGCGGACGTGCAGCTTCACGCCCTGCGCCATCTGAACGTCGAGATCCAGGTTTGCGGTCGCGAGATTAAATCCTCTGCCAATGTCCGGAAGGCTTCCGGTGGCGTTCGTTTGTGTGAGGCCCTGCAGCTGCTGCGCGAATGCCCCGCCCAGCTTCACGGCAAAGCCGTCGTAGGAGGTTGTGTCCTGAATGGGCGGTTCAAACATCGTGACACCATCCTGCCCAACAGGACGGGTGTATTGAATGGAGCTTTGCAGGGGAGCCTGCCCCACCGCCGTGAGCGGCAGCGCCCCAGCAAGAAGCAAAAACGCGGTGGTTCGTAGAAAGCGAGACAAGGTATTCATAAGAGGACCGAGGGGATTGGTGAGAAAAAGCATGTCGTAGCACGAATCCGGGCAATCAATGACCGATTGCTCCCCGCCTCTCGTGCTAGGTCCAATGTGCCCCTCAGCACCCGCGCCGTTTGACCTCACCTTCCCGACATCGCTCCCCGGGATTCTCTCCCCAATGGGTAAGGTCGTCCCCCCACGCCTGTCGGGGAATCCCCTACATGAGCCCGCCTCCGTTCTATTCGTCGCGCCCCGACATTGAACTTGCATTTGAGCGATCGGGCAGTAGGGATCGGTCTCCGCTCCGAACGAGAAATGTGGAGCAGGACACGCGGCGGAGGACGCGATCCGCCACCGACCCGAGGGGACGCTCCGACGGACCTCCCGTCCCGTGCGGCGCGAGCACAAGCAGGTCCACGTTCCGCTCGGTGACGAAGCGTGCAATGCGGTCGGCCGGATCCCCGAAGGCGAGGCGCGTGCCAACCGACACGTCCACCGAACGCCCCTGTGCCAACACTTCCTGCAGGCGACGACGGGCCCGGTGTTCAGAGAGGGTCGTCTCGCCCAGCGAAAGTCGATCGACCGGCGTGAGGGCCACGTAGGGGCTCGTATCGATCACGTGGAGCAGAACGACCGACGCGTCGTAGCCCACTGCCAGTTCGGTTGCGTGCCGCAACGTGTCCACGGATGTGTCGGAAAGATCAGTGGGCACGAGAACGCGCTCCATCGACGCCGAAGTGGCGGCCCCTCCCACCGAAAAGACGGAACAGTCGAGGCTGCCTACGAGCGCCTTCATCGAGTCGTCGGTCAGCGGCGGAAGGGGGTCGCGATCGGTCGACGAATCAAACACGACGAGATCTGCATCGATGGCGTCGGCGTGGTGCTGAACGGCTTGCTGAAAGGCCTCCCAGTCGTCGGACTCGAACACAGTCGTTTGGAGGGAGACGGACTCGTCGAGTAGCTCAACCTGTTGCTGGATCGCCTCCTTGAGGTGCGACGGGTCCCCCTCCGGCACCGGAACGACGTGCAGCGTGACACCAGCGGCAGACGCCGCACGACACTCAGCGGCCAGGCGCACTGCCTGCCGGAGCGCCGCCGAGGAGGCCACCGGCACCGTCACAAGACACAGGAGTTGATCAAGCCGAAGCATAATGCGACCGTCAACGAAACTGAGAGGCGAACATCCCGGTCGGGCCCCCAACCGAGGCCGACCCAAGTTCTTCGAATACGCTCCCCAAACCTGGGACCGCTTGTCAAGTAAGAAAACGTCCTGTCCAATATGCGTGAACCAGCAGGACACGCACCCAGCCGTAGGACGATGAGCACTCGCCACGTGGGGGGGCGTCCCACACCCCCACCTCGTCCGGCCAATTCGTTCTCGCGAGTTTACACAGCTGAATCGACAGATCTCGCAGAATCCATCCCGCTTTCTGCCATTGATTCACCCGCCTGCAGTTGTGTGTTCGACGGCCGCCCGGGGCCGAATCGCCGCGGTGGAGATACAGCGCGTGTACTCGTCGGATTTGTCAGAGCAGTGGTCCGCGATCACCAAGGAGAACGGAGGAAATACTTTAAAGCCACGCATCCGAAAAACGCAGCAGTCATTCCGCACAAGGAAGTCCTAGATTCCCAGATGCGGAATCCCTTCGTTTTGAGCAGCGCCTTTTTTCGAAACGTTCCTGGCGATCTAGATCGCCTGAGTCACGCTCAGGATGACGTGCTCGCAGAGGATGGTTCGGATGCGAAAAGTTAACGTTCTTCTGCGGGTCTACGTAGAATACATCCTAGAACCTTCCCGGACGCCCCCGACCGGTTCTGAGCATTCATCCTTTTCCCGTTGCGCGTCTCGTTGCCCCATGCTAGACCGATCTCGGCGTTTTTTCCTCTACGGCCTGCTCGGAACCCTTTCGCTCGTCTTCTTTCTGCTCGATTGGCTGCTCCCCCCCGGCCTCACGGTGGAGCTGCTGCAGGTCGCGATCGTCCTGTTTACGCTTTTTACCCACGGGCGACGGTCCACCCTGGTCTTCGGTGGCATCACGACCCTCTTCGTCGTGGCCGGGTACGGCGTGCACCTGTATCGGGGGGAGCCGGTTGCCAGCCTGGCCAACCACGGCATCGTGCTGGTGGGCCTCTGGATGGCGGTGGGCGTGGTACTGGCCTACAAGCACGTCCTGCGCACCCGGCGCGAGAGTGAGGCCCAGGCCCAGACCATTCTCAACACCACCGTCGACGGCATCATCACCCTCGACGCCGAGGGCACGATCGAGTCGGTGAATCCGGCCGCCGAGACCATGTTCGGGGCGGACGCAAGCGCTCTCATCGGCGCGTCCCTAACTGGGCTCCTCGCCTCCGATCATCGGGAGGAGATTACGGACGCGCTCGAGACGTATCGCCAAACGGGGGACTCGCCGCTCGTCGGCACCGACTGGGAGCTGCTCGGCCAGCGCGCGGACGGCACCCCGTTCCCGATGGAGCTCACGGTGAGCGAGGTCCAGACCAGCGGGCGCCCCCTCCTCACCGGCCTGGTCCGTGACATCACGGAGCGCAAGCAGGACGAACGTCGCCTCCGAACACAGTATCTCACCGCCCAGATCCTCACCGAATCCGACTCGCTGCGTGAAGCGGCTCCCCGCCTCCTCGAAACGATCTGTGACCAGCTCGACTGGGAATGGGGCGAGCTGTGGATGCCCAACGCCGACGACACCCAGTTGGAGAACACCGACATTTGGCGGCACGCCTCCCGCTCGCACCCCTCGTTCGAGAGGGCCACCGACCAGGCAACGCTTGCCCCCGGCGAAGGCCTCCCCGGCACCGTCTGGGCGGACGAAGAGCCGAAGTGGCTGACCGACATCCGTGAGCATGAAAACTTTCAGCGCGCTCAGGCGGCGACCGAGGCCGATCTCCGCGCCGGCTTTGCCTTTCCCATCCGCCTCGGCAACACGGTGTTCGGCGTCATGGTCTTCTTCAGCCGCGAAATTCGGGAGCCTGACGAGGGTCTCCTCCAGATGTTTTCGGTCATCGGCAATCAGATCGGGCAGTTTACCGACCGACGACGGACGGAGGACGAACTCCAGAAGACCGCCGACCG
Organism: uncultured Salinivenus sp.; assembly: GCA_964612165.1. Taxonomy (GTDB): domain Bacteria; phylum Bacteroidota; class Rhodothermia; order Rhodothermales; family Salinibacteraceae; genus Salinibacter. Next base: position 2,281 of record CAZTDC010000050.1, on the reverse strand, counting down.
GCTCACCCGAGCGCAGAAAGTGGCTCAACTCGGCAGCTGGGAGCACGACCTCAACTCCGGCGACACCGTCTGGTCGGATCAGATGTACCGGCTCTTCGGGGTCGATCCGTCCTCGTTTGACCCCCGTCTCGACTCCATTGAGTCGTTCTTTCCCGAGGACGATCGGCGGCGCTTCAGCGAAGCCATGACCCAGGTTCGGGAAGCGGCCTCCTCGTTTCGGCTGGAGCACCGGCTGGTGCCGAACGGGGGCCCCGAGCGATGGATGCTTACCCAGGCGCAGCGCGCCTCGGACGGCTCCCGGCTGGTGGGCACGACCCTGGACATCACCGAACTGAAGAAGACCAAAAAGGCCCTGGAGGAGAGCGAGGCCCGGGCCCAGGCCATCCTGGAAACGACCGTCGACGGCATCATCACGATCGATCGGGAGGGCACCATCGAGTCGTTCAACCAGGCCGCCGAGGAGATTTTTGGCTACGACGCGGAGGAGGTGATCGGCGAAAACGTGAAGGTTCTCATGCCCGCTCCCTACCGTGAGGAGCACGACGAGTACCTTCGGAGCTACCACGAAACGGGCCGCCGCAAGATCATCGGCATCGGGCGTGAGGTGACGGGCAAGCGCAAGGACGGCTCCACCTTTCCCATGGACCTGGCCGTCAGCGAGGTGGAACTGGGCGACCGAACCATCTTCACCGGTATCGTTCGCGACATCAGTGAGCGGCGGCGCCTGGAGAAGGAAATCCTGAACGTGAGCGAAGAGGAGCGCCGCCGCATCGGGCAGGACCTGCACGACGGCCTCGGGCAGATGCTCACCGGCATTGGTCTGCTCAGCCAGGACGTCACCCGCCATCTGGAAGAGGAAGGCCACGATCGGGCCGACGACATGGCCGAGATCACCGAGCACATCAAGGAGGCCGACCAGTACGCCCGGGACCTGTCCCACGGCCTCATTCCGGTGGACGTGGAGGGCCAGCAGCCCTCCGCCCTGCCCGAGGCCCTGCGCCAGCTCGCCCAGAACGCCGAGCGGCTCTTTGACGTCGCGTGCGAGTTCCAGGAGGTCGAGACGGCCTACATCCACGATAACACCACGGCCACCCATCTGTACCGCATCGCCCAGGAGGCGGTGAACAATGCCGTGCGCCACGGGGAGGCCGATCGCGTCCGGATCCTCCTGGCCGCCGGCGACGACCAGATCCGCCTCCAGGTGCGGGACGACGGCACGGGCTTCGACCAGGAGGCCTCGACGGAGGCCGACGGGATGGGCGTGCGCATTATGAACTACCGGGCCCGCATCATCGGCGGCACGCTCGACATCAGCAGCACGATCGGGGAGGGCACCGTGGTCACCTGCACCCTGCCCCGACGGGCCTACGCCGTGGCGGATCCGGATGAGGCAGCTCTCCCCGAATAAGCGGTGTCAGGAAATGCCCCACGCCCGTTCCCGGCTTGCCCCTACTCCATCGTGGGGTCGATGCGGCTTCCGGGCGCCTCTCGGGGGTCGTACCTTCCTTGTTGAAGTTTCCCTGCGCGCAAGACCTACACTCAACCCCTCCCCTCTCATGACCGACATTGTCCTTGTAGACGACCATCCCCTCATGCGAAAGGGACTGGGCCGAACGATCGAGAACGAGGTGGACCTCAACGTCGTCGGGCAGATGAGCAGTGCCGAGGAGGCGCTCGACCAGATCGAAGACCTCGATCCGGCGTTGGCCATCGTGGACATTTCCCTGCCCGGCATGAGCGGCATGGAGCTTATCAAGCACCTGCAGTCGCGCATGCCCGACCTGAAGATCCTGGTCGTCTCCCGCCACGACGAGACCCTCTACGCCGAGCGCTGCATTCGGGCGGGGGCGAAGGGGTACCTGATGAAGCAGGAAGCGGGCGACGTGATCGTGAAGGCGATCCGCAAGGTGCTCAACGGCCGCATCTTCGTGAGCGAAGAAATCAACGAGCGCCTGCTGCAGAGCATGGCCGAGGGCGGCCGCGAGCGCATCATGCAGTCGCCGCTCGAGGTGCTGAGCGACCGGGAGCTGGAGGTGTTCGAGCTGACGGGCAAGGGCTCCTCCACCCGCGAGATTGCCGAGCGACTCCACCTGTCGGTGAAGACGGTCGAGTCCTACCGGGCCCGCATCAAAGACAAGCTGAACCTCGACTCGGGCAACGAGCTCATGAAGCACGCCGTGCAGTGGGTCGAAAGCGAAGATGCGCCGTGAGTGAGTCTCAGCGAACGAGGAAGTAATTTCAGATTGCGCCCTGATGCCGACAGCCGTCGGCAGAGGAAGTA
>CAZTDC010000049.1:0-13952 GCA_964612165.1 uncultured Salinivenus sp. | reverse complement strand
CCCTCACGGAGGCGTGCCGGCCGGTGCTGCGTGGCGAGCGGACCGTCGACCTCCGCGACACAGGGGCGTCCGGTTCGTCGGCCTCCTCCTCTTCGTCGACGAAGACCGCCACCGACGACGCCCTGCCGTCGGATGGCCCGAAGCGCGACCTGTTTGAGGCGCTCCGCGAGCAGAGAATGGCGCTGGCGAAGGAGCAGGACGTGCCCCCCTACGTCATCTTCAACGACAAGACGCTTCGGGCGATGGTCGAGCACCGGCCGGCGACCGAAAGCGAGTTCCGCGCCCTCCACGGCGTGGGCGACGTGAAGCTGGACCGGTACGGCGACACCTTCTTATCGGTGGTCCAGGATTTTGAAAATGGACGATCGTAGTGCCCCCTACGGTTCGCCGCTGGATGACGGCCGGCGATCATGCGTCCGCGTCCTGGCGTCGGGAAGGTCGAGGCCGTGCTGTTGGAGACGCTGCTCCACGCGGTGCTCAAAGTCTTCCAGGGCCGCTGTACGATTGGCCTCAGCGTACGCGGTCCGAATATATCCGATGAGCCGAAGCCTCTGCTTGACCGCGCGTCTCGAGCCGGCGTTCGCGAGCTGGTGCAGAACCGCGGGCTCAGCCTGGTGCAAAAGGTCGGCCACTTGCTCCGTATCCCCGAGACGCCGGTACGCCTGCGCCATGGCGAGGAGACTCGAGAACCGGGCCGGGACCGCCTCGAAGGACACGGAGGACGAAACCCGTTCTAGCACCTCTCTCGCTCGCCCCGGGTGTCCCTTTCGCGCAAGCCGCCGGGCCACATAGGCCATCTGGGGCCGGTAGTTGTCAACCATGCTTCGGACGTCCGCATGGTAATGGGCGGTTGAGTCGCGAAGTCCCGTGAATCGAAAGTCAGCGATCCGCTTGTCAGTCAGTCCCGGGATGACCCGTCCATTCGGCGCGCTGTGCTTGAGAGGTAGCACCCGGTAGGCCTGTCCTTCGTGCTGGAAGTAGCTCTGAAGATTCAGCCGAGCCGAGGGTGATACCGTCGTCGCGAAGTAGATGGGCCGCTTCCACCCCTTCTGAGCATTGGTCCGCAGGATGTTGTATGCCATCAGGTCCGCCACCGTCAGGTATCGCCGCTGGCGACCGGACGACCGCCCCTTCAGGGTCCAGGTCATCGGGGATTCCTGCACGCTCGAATCACGTCCAGCCGAAGTATACTCCGTCCATTGGGCCGAGAGGCTGTTGGAGTCGACCGGCACCTCAACCTGGCGGGGAGTCCACGTCGTCTCGGGGCGCAGGGTCTGGATCTGGTCGTTCGATAAGGCGATCGGGAGCGGATCCGAGGCGTAGTCGGCCTGCCCCTTCAGTTGCTGGCTGTACCAGGGCGTGTTCAGGAAGGACAACACGACCACCCGTACGTCCTGGCGCACCCCCTCTACGTTCTGCAGGTACCACAGCGGATAGGTGTCATTGTCGCCGTTGGTGAACAAGATGGCATTCTCCTCAACACTCGTGAGCACGTTGTAGGCATAGTCGCGGGGCACGTAGTTGTCCGACCGATCGTGGTCGCCGTAATTCTGAAGGGTCATCCATCCGGGCACCGCACAAAAGACGAGCAGGCCCACCCCGAAAAGCACTGCCCGGCGCCCCGTCTGCGACAGCGTCCCGCGGACGGATTCGTACGTCATTCTCAGGATCCCCCCTGCCCCGATGCCCACCCATAGGCTAAACGCCAAGAAGCTCCCGACATACGAATAATCCCGCTCACGGGGCTGCATGGGCGTCTGATTTAGATAGATGACGATGCCCAAACCGGTCATAAAAAACAGAACGGCCACACTGAGAGCACGCCGCCCGTCCCGTCGAGCGTGGTACACGGCCCCGAACACTCCGAGCAGTAGCGGCAGAGCAAAGTAGACGTTCCGGGTGTCCGCGGGCGGCGTTTCGAGCGCGCCGCTGGACGTTCGCGTGACGGTCTCTTGGGCGGACGGCGGGTCCAAAAATGGAAGCCCCGTGAGGGCCGAGGCCCCCTGCACGTCGCTGGCCCGACCCGAAAAATTCCAAAGGAAGTATCGCAGATACATGTGCCCAACCTGGTAATCGAGAAAGAATGCCAGGTCTGAGTCGTATTGCTCGTACACCTCCCAGTATTTGGGCTCAATGGAGTGGCGACGGGGAAAGAACGTGGTCTCCCCGGTCCGCGGATTGACTCGTCCCGTCCGATCATTGAAGGTGACACCGCGGAGCAGAGGCGTGTCGCCATACTGTTCTCGTTCGAGATAATCGATGAAGCGCTCGATGTTGTCGGGGTCGCCAATATCGATGGGCGGCTCAGTGGCACTCCGAATAAAAACGAGTGCGTAGGAGGCGTACCCAATCAGAATTACAGCCAAGCACGTGAACGCCAGGTGGGCGCGTGGACGGGGTCGCCGATGCGTGGCGTACACGCCGCAGACGACGAGGCCAACGACGATCACCGCTGCAATGAGGGGAGTGCCGGTTGCCGCAAAGAGCTTCGGGAGCCCCTTTACGATACCGGGGTACAGAATTAGAAACACTCCGGATATTACGACCCCTGCGATCGCGAGACGGACCCCTCGTCGACGAGATGCCACTTCCGCCCGGTCGAACCCGACGAAGAACACAATGAGGCCGACAAAGAAAAAGGCCAAGAGGCTCAGCAAGTGAACCCCAATGGCCATCCCGAAGAGGGCGGCGATGAGAACCAAATACCGATTGGCGTCCAGTTGGAAGAGCGTAGACGGCCCCGCGTGGACCTGCCGCCGCTCCCGACGAACCGCCTCACTCCAGCGCAGCACGAGCCACACCACCACGGCCGTGAAGAACGTGGACAGGGCGTACACCTCCGAGATGCCCGCATTGAACCAGAAGGAGTCACTCACCGAAAAGGTGACGGCCCCCACCACTCCACTTGCGAGCGCAATACTGTCCTGCAGTGCGGTCCGGTCCCCCAAATCGCCCTGCCAGCGGCGCACCAGGCGCACGATGATGAGATGGGTAAAAAGAACGGTACCGGCGCTGGCCAGCACGGAGAGCAGGTTGACGGCCAGGGCGACGGACGCCTGCGAGGGCGCAACCATGGAAAATACCCGAGCCAGCAGCAGATAGAAGGGGGCGCCGGGCGGGTGCATCACCTGGAGTCGGTAGGCGCTTGCAATCCGTTCCCCTGGATCCCAGAAGGAGACAGTGGGCGCCATGGTTGCCAGGTAGAGCCCCAGCGCCCACGCAAGGACGAGACCGGCGACGAGACGATCAATCCACTTTTGACGCATGCCGTGAGAGCGTGAATGGGAGAAACGCAACGAAACGGACAGCCGCGAGAGCGCAGGAGACCGGGAACCTACTTACGGACTCCGGATTATTTTTCGTACGAATTGATTCGTACTGAGTACGAAGGACTTCGTAGACGCGGTGCAGTAAGTAGTGTTTCGCTCGAAACTGACTTGTAGGGCACGACACGGATCGGTGTCGCTCTCTAACCCGTTTGGCGTGGAGACCGCCGTTGATCGGTCCGATAGAGGTCCCGCTCACTCAGATCTACATCTATGTCTTCCGACGCCCCCCTTCCCACCGACGCTGAGCTCAATATTTTGCGTGTACTCTGGACCGACGGTCCGTCCACCGTCCGGGACGTGATGCAGGCGCTCGACGCCGACCAGGGATACACGACCGTCTTGAAGCATCTACAGATCATGCTGGACAAGGGCCTCGTAACCCGTGACGAGTCGGGACGAGCGCACGTGTACGCCGCCGCCACGGAGGAGGCCGATACGCAGCGGCGTCTCGTGGAAGATCTTCTGGATCGCGCATTCAGCGGGTCGGCCGAAACGCTCGTGATGCGGGCACTCTCCTCGGACGCCATCACGGAGGAGGAGCTTGATGACATTCGCGCACTTCTGGATGAGATGGAGGATAGTGACGATGCTCACGCTTCCTGACCTGTGGTCCCTGCTTACGAGTCCGGGCGCCCAGATCGTCGGGTGGTCGCTCCTCCACTTCCTCTGGCAGGGGACGCTGGTGGCCCTCGCGCTGGCGGGCGGCCTCCGACTGCTTCGCAACCACCCGCCTCGCTTCCGCTACGGGGCCGCCTGTGCGGCCCTGTTGGGGCTCCTGGCGCTTCCTGTCGCCACCGCTCTGCTTCTGCACAGCGGCGACCTCGCATCGACGGTTGGTGGCGTCCCCTCGGGGGTGGGGGAGCCTGAAGCGAAGACGTCCTCTTCTGTCGTCGGCACGAGCTGGGTTGCGAGTCAGCTGCGATCGATCGTGCCTTGGATCGTACTCGGATGGATAGGGGGCGTGCTGATCAGCGCCGGACGGGTCGTAACAGGGATGTACCAGACCCAGCGACTCCGGCGATCGGGCTCGGCGGCCCCGACACACTGGCAGGATCGCCTGACGACCCTCGCCCGTCAAATTGGACTCGATTGGGCCGTCGCGTTGCGTGAATCCAGTCGTGTGAGCGTGCCCACAGTGGTGGGATGGTGGCGGCCCATTCTACTGGTTCCCGCAGGCTTTCTGAGCGGGCTTCCGCCCGCCCAGGTGGAGGCTGTGCTTCTGCATGAACTGGCCCACATCCGGCGTCACGACGTGCTCGTCGCGCGCCTGCAAGCGGTCTGCGAAACGCTTCTGTTCTTTCATCCGGCCACGTGGTGGATCTCGCGTCGGGTCCGGCGGTCGCGAGAAGCCTGCTGCGACCAGGTCGTCGTGAACACCGACACAACGCGCACCGACTATGCGCGAGCGCTTTTGGGGCTTGCTGAGCAGGTACGCACCCGGACGCAACCGGCTGCGCAACTGGGAGCGAAGGACGGGCGCCTCCTGCACCGCGTCCGGCGCATCTTAAATCCGACACCTCCTCCCTCCCCCGGCCGGCGATGGCTCGCACGAGCTGTGGCACTCCTTCTGCTTCTGGGCGGCGCCGCCGGTCTCGTCCATCTCGCTTCCCAACAAGACCTATCCGCAGCCTCCTCTCTCGTTGCGGGGTCCGCGGCAGAAGCAGAGGCGTCGTTTGTCCTCAGGACCGATTCCACCGGCCGCGTGGGCCTCTATCCCTCAGCTCCCTCCGATGTGCACCGCTCCCTAAACGACCCACAGGCGATTCGCTTTGGCACCGGAGAGGCACCGCTTGAGTCCGAACACCTGCGCCGATCAGTCCGGGCAAACGTGGACCTCGATCACATGAATCGTCACCTGCAAGGACGACTCGACGCCGAGCGCTTGCGACACATCCTACAGGTGCAGCCGGACAGCCTTTCCCGCATGGCCGACGGCACCATCGATCCGGATCGGCTCATGCAGGCCGTTCAGAGGGAGGTCAGCGACAGCCTGGGCCGCACCCTGCGCAGGCACATGGACATGAAGGACCTCGATCGTCCCGTCAAGATCCGCGTGGCCCTGAACGAACCGGGCACGCAAACGACTCAACCGAACGATTCAAAATCGCGCGCTGACGCGACGGAGCCCTCCCTTGCGAAAGACCTGTTTGCCCGCGAAGAACCGCACGCCCCGAAGGCCGACAGCGTGTTGTCGCAGGCCGTTACGCAGAGCCTGCGCGACACGACGATCATTCTTGGACGCAATACCACCGTTATTCGAAGCGGCGAGCACGAAGTGGTCCTACACGCCGACCGGCGTAGCTCGTAGCGCCCTTCGGCGCCTGGTGGATGCAGAGACTTAGGGAGTTTGAGCGTCGTACGAGATGCGGTAAATGGTGCCGGTTTGGTCGTCGGACACGAGGAGCGCACCGTCCGGCATCTGCAGCACGTCCACCGGGCGGCCCCAGTTGTCGCCGTCCTGCAGCCAGCCGGTTGCGAACGGCTCGTAGCCCGTGGTCGTCCCCGTGCTGTCGAGCCGCACCAGCATTACGCGGTAGCCGATCTTGGTGCTCCGGTTCCAGGACCCGTGCTCGGCGACGAACACCTGTCCCCGGTACGCCTCCGGAAACTGCGAGCCGGTGTAGAAGGTCATGCCCAGCGCAGCGACGTGCGGCCCCAGCTCCTGCACCGGCGGCGTGTAGTTGGCCGGGTCGTGCCCGTCGCCAAACTCGGGGTCGAGCAGATCGGCGCCGTGCACATGGGGATAGCCGAAGTGCTGGGGCGGATCGGTCAGGCGGTTCAGCTCGTCGGGCGGACGGTCGTCGCCGAGCCAGTCGCGGCCGTTGTCGGTAAACCAGAGGTTGTTCGTCTCGGGGTGCCAGTCGAACCCCACGGTGTTACGCACGCCGCGGGCCACGATTTGGCGCCCGCTTCCGTCCGGCGCCACACGGTGAATGGCGGCGTACGGATCGCCGTCGTCACAGATGTTGCAGGGCGCCCCGACGGGCACGTAGAGGCTATCGTTTGGCCCAAAGTCGATGTACTTCCACCCGTGGTGCTCGTCGGTCGGAAAGGCGTCGGTCACCACCGTCGGCTCGGGCGGATTGTTGAGCTGCCCGTCGATATTGTCGTAGCGCAGGACCTGCGAGACCTCGGCCACGTAGAGATCGCCGTCGTGCACCACCACGCCGTTCGGGGTATTGAGCCCCGTGGCGACGGTGTAGACCGAATCGGCTCGCCCGTCCCCATCCTCGTCCCGCAGCGCATAAACCCGATCCAGCTCGCGCGTGCCGACGAAGAGCGTGCCCTCCTCCGACAGCGCCATCGACCGCGACTCCGGCAGCTGATCCGAAAACACCGAGATTCGGAAGCCGTCCGGGAGCTCAATTTGATCGAGGCGGAGCGGTCCCTGGTCGTCGTCCGGCAGCGAAACGCCGCAGGCCGTGAGGAAAACGACACAGAGGAACAGAAGGAATCGCATACGTGAACGCGCAACTCATAACTCTCAACGCACGACCCGGAGGAACTTACCCTACGAGCGCCGCCACCTCCTCGGCCTGCTTTCGGTTGTAGCGGAAGGCGATGGACTTGTAATTGATGATGTCCACGATCGTCCCGATGAGACAGAGCCCCCCGGTAATCAGATATAGCAGGCCCATGCCGATTTCGTCCACGACAAAGCGATGAATCCCGTTTACCCCAAGAAACCCGGCGAGGGCAAGGAGCAAAATCATCTGGGGGTCTTGGCGCCGTTCCTGATAGATGCGAGCAAACTGCTCGGCATCCTCGTCCGGCATGTCATTAATGAGCTTCGCCACGTGAAACTGCTCGTCGCCCTGAAGCTCGGGCAGATGTTTGAGGACGTTCGACATTTCCTTCGACATAAAAAAGAGAATCGTCAATCAGGAAGAGAAAACGTGAGGAGGAACGACGCCGGTAGAATGCAGGAGGCGAACAACGTGGACGGACAGGATCACGACGGCGGGCAGGCCCAGCGGATGCGCCCGCACCGACGCCGCAAGCTCCCCGCGCGCAAGATACGCAATCGCGTGCCCAAGTCCACATCCCGGACAGAACGACAGACCAAGCGCATCGAGCGGGCAGAGGCTGATCAGATGCGACCCGTCCGGATTCATCATCGCCATGGCCGCAAGGCCCACGATCCATATGGCGGCTTCGAGCACGCCCCTCCGCCACCATCCGTGCAGGCGACGACGGCCCCACCTGAGATCAATGCCCCCCGTTCCGGCTGAATTTCCCCGTCTCATCTGATACATTGGAATCGGCAACGTCGTATTTTTGGCGACGATCGTTTCGCTCTCGTTCCAGCATCTCGTTCGACCGCACATGCTCTCCCCTTTCCGCCTCGGGCTCGTCCTTCTATCCATCGGATTGCTCCCGGCAATTGTTACAGCGCAGCCGGCCGAGCGCACCTCTTCCCTCTCCGTCGAGCAAATCATGCAGGAGCCCGAAACGTGGGTGGGCGACTGGCCCGAGAACGCCCGCTGGCACGAAAATGGCCAGACGCTCTACTTCGACTGGAATCCCGACGGCCAATTTCAAAGTGATTCCCTCTACAAGGTGTCGCGCACCGGCGGCGACCCCACCAAGGTGACCCCGAGCGAGCGCCGCTCGAATCCGCCCACGTTCGACGGCTGGCACCACGGCGAACACGTCTATACCGCCAACCAGCGCCGCAAGGTCTACGCGGCCGACGGCGACCTGTACCTCTACGACCGACAGACCGACAAGCAGACGCGCCTCACCGACACCCGCGCCGACGAATCCAATCCGCGCTTTTCCCCGGACGACAAGCGCGTGATCTTTCGCCGGGACGACAACCTGTTCGCCCTCACGCTGGCGACGGGCCTCGTGCGGCAGGTGACGGACCTGCGCTCCGGTGCCGAACCAACGGAGCCGGAGCCCTCGTCCCAAGACCAATTCCTCAAGGAGCAACAGACGGAGCTGTTTGAGACACTCCGCGAACGGAAAGAGGAAAAAGAAGCAGCGGAGAGCAACCAGAAGGCCGATCGCCAGGCCGACGATCCGCCCCCAACCGTCTACACGCAGGACAAACAGGTCGATCAGCTCCACCTCGACCCGACGGGCCAATTTGCGACGTTCGCCCTCCGCTCCCAACCGGACGCGGCCGAGCCCACCATCGTCGCCGACTACGTGACGCTCGACGGCCACGCCGAAGCGCTGGAGGCGCGACCCAAGGTGGGCATTCCGCCGGGCGCCTTCACGCTACACGTGCAGGACCTGGAGCAGGATACCACCATCGAGGTGAACCTGCACCAGTTGCCCGGGGCTTACGACGTCCCCGAGTATCGAAAAGAGAACGGCGCGGAGCTCGACTCCAGCGGGGCGGAGCGGTCCCTCTACAGCTACGGCCCGTACTGGAGCCCGGATGGCGAGCACGCCGTCCTCGTGGTGCGCGCCGACAATAACAAGGACCGCTGGATCGCCCGGCTTGACCCCGCGTCCGGCGAGCTCACTATGCTCGACCGTCAGCACGATGACGCCTGGATTGGCGGGCCCGGCATCGGCTCGTACGGCGGGGCCGGTACAGTGGGCTGGATCCCAGGAACCGACAAGTTCTACTTTCAAAGCGAGGCCACCGGCTGGAGCCACCTCTACACCGTGAATGTGGAGACGGGCGAAAAGCAGCAGCTCACGAGCGGCGAGTTTGAAGTGTACGAGCCGCGCCTCTCGAAGGACGGGTCAACGTGGATCTTTGCGAGCTCGGCCCACTCCCCCCACGAGCGGCACGTCTACCGCATGCCGGTAGACGGCGGAGACCGGACGCGGCTGACGTCCCGCCCCGGTACACACCACGCCGCCGTGAGCCCGGACGGCCGGCGGCTCGGCCTGCTCTTTTCCTCGACGAACCGCCCGCCGGACGTGTACGTGAAGAACACCGCCCCGGACGCCGATCCCTCTCGCGTGACGACGGCGCCGACCGACGAGTGGCAGCAGTACGACTGGCGTGATCCCGACATCACCCGCTTTGAGGCCTCCGACGGCGTGGAGGTCCCTCTGCAAATCTTTCGGCCCGAAAAGCCGAACGGATCGGCCGTTCTCTTCGTCCACGGCGCCGGTTATACCCAAAACGTGGTGAAGGACTGGACCCATTACTTCCGCGAGTACATGTTTCACAACCTGCTCACGGACCTCGGGTACACGGTCCTGAACGTCGACTACCGCGGCTCAGCGGGTTACGGGCGCGACTGGCGGACTGCCATCTACCGCCACATGGGCGGGCGCGACCTGCAGGACTACGTGGACGCCTCTGAGTGGCTTACCGACACGGAAGACATCCCACCCGAGCGGCAGTTCATCTACGGCGGCTCCTACGGCGGCTTCATGACGCTGATGGCCCTCTTCAACGCCCCGGACCACTTCGGCGGCGGGGCGGCCCTGCGCTCGGTGACCGACTGGGCCCACTACAACGACGTCTACACCGCTAACATCCTCAACACCCCGCAGACTGACTCGATCGCCTACGCCCGCTCCTCGCCCATCTACCACGCCGAGGGGCTGGAGGACCCGCTGCTGATGCCCCACGGCCTCATCGACCAGAACGTGCAGGCGCAGGACATCTTTCGCCTCACCCAGCGCCTCATCGAGCTGGGCAAGGAGGACTGGGAGCTGGCGCTTTATCCGGTGGAAGGACACGGCTTCGAAGAGCCGTCCAGCTGGGCGGACGAGTACCGCCGCATCTTCGAGCTCATTCAATCGTCCGTGGGGCCGGGCCACAACACTGCTTCCGACCCGAACGAAGAAGGCCGATAACCGTCAGGGGCAAGAGATCTCAGATCGCCAATGCAGAAGCCATTTTTGCGTCGGGAATGCAATGACCGAGTATTCCGACGGCTGTCGTGAATGCGCGAGATCCACGAAGTCGAAGCGCTGGGAGCAAGGCCATCTAGGTGGTCACGACCGAGTGCTCGCCAGGGTGGCCACAGAGGCCGAACAGCTTCTCAGCCGTACGAGCGAAACCTGTAGCTACTGTTCTTTGGCCCCCAGCGGAAGCACGAACACGTCTCGCTGCTCATTGGTGATGCGAAGGGTGTGGGGATTGTCCCAGGTAACGGCCTCGGCCTGCCGGAGCCGCTCGTTCGCCAGGTTGATCTTCCGTGGTTCAGTCGAGAGCCAGTGGGTGTCGTCGTCGGGCCGCGGATAGATCCACACGCCGGTAAAGCAGAGGACGGCCAGCCGATCGCCGCTCGGGCTGAGGGCCGCAGCCGTCGGCGGGGGAATCGACGGAATCTGTTCTACCAGGGTCAGAGTGTTCACCCGATGGGGATGTTCGGTATCCAGCCGGTAGAGGGAGGTGCCCGGTTCTTCTTCATCGATCTGCTGTCCCTTCCGTCGCTTCGTCAGCACGTGCAGGCGGCCGTCCGCCGCGAAGAGGGCTTCGGCGTCGTAGTGCCACTCCTCGGCCGGAAACGCAGTCTGGTCGGGATAGCGGACGGGGAGGTGCACGATCGGACGGGTTCGGCGGGCATAGAAGTAGGGTTCCGGCACGACGTAGATGCCGAGATCACGGCGGGCATTCCCGTTGTTGCCGATGTCGCCGACGTAGAGTGTGCTGTCGGTCACGGCGATGTCCTCATAGTCGATGTGCGCTGCACCGTCCAGGGCCAGGCCCGGCCAGGCGGACGCGTCGCTGCTGTCTTCGGCGGCCTTTCCAGTGACGTAGCGGTCGGCCCGCCAGGGAGCCAGGTGGGCGCCGCCCGTGCTGTCGATGGCAAACAAGCGGGGACGATCGCCGCTGTCGTTGTGGACCCACCATACATTCTCGTGCAGCGGACTCCTGGCAATCCCACTCATTTCATCGATTGGCGGATGCGCCACCGTCCCGACCCGCGTCAGGTCTGGGGACTGAGCACTGCTCTCGACACTGGCGAAGAGCAGAGAAAGCAGGAGACCGAAAGCAATCGTGGAGATCCAGTGCGGGTACGCCTTCATCGTGAGCGTCGAGTTTTGAACCAGAACCGTAGAGGTGCGCGCGAGGACAGCAAGAGAGCTGCGTCTTCCATCTCGGGGTACCGACGAAGGCATGTCCTCGTTCTGCCTTTCACGCTGTAGATTCTGTTCTCTTGCAAAACCCGACACAAGGTCGGGGGTAGACTGTTCTGCCGTGGATCGGTCGGGATGGGAGTGAGGCCGGCAACGACCCTCGTGCACTTTCAATAGGTCTCTCTGGGGACCAAAAGCTCTCTTGGTAAAACGTAGCGAATGCGAATCAGGGGTTGAGCCTTCTTTCTCCAGCGTCCCGAAAAATTCCACTCTTGGCACGTCTCCCGAATGCTTTCGGGATCAGGATCTTTTCGAATATTGGCGATTGCTCTCGTCAAAAAGATCCCGCATCTGGGAAGCCACGCTTCCCTTGTGCGGGATGACGGAGTTGGGAATTTTTCGGGACGTAAAGACAACCGAATTGGCTGTCTCGATTCAACTCCTGATTCGCATAGCGAACGAATATGCGGGGAGGTCGCTCTTGAACGACCATTTCCGCTGAATTCGGAGAGATTCACTCCAAGAGCACTCGCTACCCCAAAAGGACTGCTTGATTCTGCACTCGGGGGAATCTACGCGCTCCTCAATTCGATACAACTGGGCGGATGCGTACGTCCCCACTCGTTTTGCCACGCCCCGCTCATGACGATCCGCCTCTCTGTTCTCTCACTTTCTCTTTTCCTCCTGGTGGGCTGCGACGGGATGGGCGGGGCTTCCTCGTCGGATTCAAACGAGAGCGACACGACCGCACCGGCGGCCCCGTCGGGCCTGGAGGGAACGGTGGGCGATTCGGTGGTCGAGCTATCCTGGGAAGCCGTGAATACTGACGATTTGGAAGGATACAATGTGTATCGGGCAACCTCGCCCATCGACGACGTCGACGGCCGGAGCTCGAAGAATGAGGCGCCGGTGGCGGAGACGAGCTACGCTGATTCCACTGTGGAACCGGGGACGACGTACCAGTACGTGGTGACGGCCGTCGACACCGCGTCTAACGAGAGCGCGCCTTCCGATCCCGTCCAGAAAACGCTCGTGGGCCCGCCGGTCGACGGCTTCACGAGCCAGCCGGCGCCCATCGTCGTGGACGGCGAGAGGGACGACTGGACCGAACTTGACGTGCGACAGGCCGACGGCGGCGATGGGGACGGCCCGACGGGCATCGAGCGCCTGTGGATGGCCCACACGGAACAGCGCCTGTTTCTCCGGCTCACGGTCGACCACCCGATCAACCTGGAAGAGAACAATGACCTGACGCTCTACCTCGACACCGACAACGACCCGACGACGGGCCAGTCGGCCCTGGGTCTCGGCGCGGAACTGCAATGGACCTTTGGCCGGCGGACCGGGCGTCTCGGCAGTGGGCAATCGGTCAGTCACGACGACATTGGAATCGCGTCTCTTCCCACCGTCCGGGCCGACACGTTCGAGATCGCCCTCGACCGCTCTGCTGAGCCGGGGGGAGAGGCGCTCTTTTCGGGCGACAGCCTCCGCATTGCGCTGTCGTCTGAAGGCGACCGGCTGCCCGACGCGGATGGCGGCCTCGGGTACGTCCTCGCCGACACGGAGGCGGCTGCCGATGCGCCCTCGATCGACCGCCCTTCCGCCTCTGACGTCCGGCTCCTCTCTTACAACGTCCCCAACAACTTCGATCAAAACCGAAGCTCTCTGTTCGACCCCGACGCCCAGCCGAGCTACCGGCGCCTCCTTCACGCCATCGGGCCGGACGTGATCGGCTTCCAGGAGATGTACGACAACACCGCTGCTGACGTCGAGCAGGTCGTGGAGGAGCAGATTGACGGCGTGCCGGACGCCTGGACCTGGGCCAAGACCGGCGGCGAGCTCGTGCTGGGGACCCGCCATTCGATCGCAGGTACACACCCCATTCCGGGCGCCGACAATCAGCCAAGCGGGGCCTTCCTCCTCGACACGCAAGGGGCCCTGGGCGACTCGCTCGTCGTGGTGCTGATGCACCCGGCGTGCTGTAGCGGCCCATCCGAGGACCGCTCACGACAGAAAACGGTGGACGGCGTCGTGGCGTTCTTGCGCGACGTAAAGCGGGGCGAGGGACCGTTCGGAATCGGGGCCGAGACGCCCATCGTGGTCGCCGGCGACATGAATTTCGTGGGCGACCCGCAACAGCCCCGCACCCTGCGAACGGGAGCGATTCAGAATACCGGTGAGTTTGGGAATCCCGCGCGGCCCGACTGGGACGATTCGCCCCTCCTCGACACGAACCCGCGCCAGACCGCCGCGCCCCTGCACACGACGTTCTTCAGTCCGGGCGGTTTTCCCCCCGGCCGCCTCGACTACGCCTACGTGACCGACAGTGTCCTGAAGATCGTTCACGAATTTGCCCTCAACACCCAGGCCCTGTCCGACGCGGCCCTCGACAAGAACGACCTTAAGCGCGACGACACCGTCACAGGATCCGATCACCTACCGATCGTCGTGGACGTCACGCTCCGGTAGCCCCACGCCCCTCCGGAGGGCGAACGACGTGGCGAGCGGAGGGACGAGCCGTTCCCGCTTCCGTACATCCGGCCCTCCACACATCCAAACCGGACGCTACCCAATCTCCAGCATCCGCTCCACGGCCTCCAGCGCCCGGACGCGCACCTC